>JBAWZF010000040.1 GCA_037143175.1 bacterium | reverse complement strand
AACTGGCGGGGACGACGGGGCTCGAACCCGCGACCTCTGCCGTGACAGGGCAGCGCTCTAACCAATTGAGCTACGTCCCCCCCTTGAAAACAGCTGCGCATAGTGTCCGAAGTTTCTTTCAAATTCAACAAAAAAAGAAAAAACTTTTCGGGACGGATCCGGCCTAGTGCCAAATCAGGAATCCGGCCACAACTATGGCGATGGCAATCCGGTAATACCCGAAGAGTGAAAGGGGATGTTTCTGAAGATAGCTGACCAGCCATTTCACCGCCACGGCGGCTGACACAAAGGCTGTGATCAGGCCTACCAACGGCGCCTGCCACCCATAGGTGGACAGGATGTCGCCGCCATATTTCAAGGTGTCAAGGGCGGTCGCTGCGCTTAAGGTGAGCAGGCCAAGAAGAAAGCTGAACTCCACTGCCGCCACCAGGGAAAGTCCTGCCCAGAGTCCCCCCAGGATGGTTGCCAGACTGCGGCTGACGCCCGGCCACATCGCAAGGATCTGGACGGTCCCGATCACTAACGCCATCTTCCAGGTGAGTTCCGCCAGAGACTTGGTTGACACGGCCCGGCTGTTTGACTTGCTGCGTCTCCATTCGATAACGAGAATCACTACGCCGCCGACCAGCCAGGCGGCAACCACCGGCCATAATCCCATTTCCCCGCCGCCAAAAAGATTCTTTTTAATCCATTTTTCCAGAGTGAGGCCTGCGATGACGGCCGGCAAAAAAGCGGTTAATACATTGATTCCCAGCCGGAGCCCTTCAGGATTCTTGCCGATCAGCCCTTCGGCAATGCCCCGGAGTCGACGGAAATACAGCCCTGCAACGGCTAGAATGGCGCCTGCTTGAATACAGATGGCGTAAGCATCAGCGGCATCCCTGGTGGAGGCCGTCTGGCCGATGTTCATGAGTTTCATGGTCAGGAGCAGATGTCCTGTTGAACTGACAGGAAGGTATTCTGTTACGCCTTCAACAATCCCGAGAATCGCCGCTTGAAGTAGATCCATAGTGAACAAGCCTTTAGGGACTCTACATGATCTTGAGTTTGGGCAGATCTTGAATATCGACAGCGCCGACGAGTTTGTTTTGCTCATCAACCACAAGAAGATCATCAATGTTGTGTTTCTCGAAGAGCTGCAACACGTCTGCGGCCAGGCCATCGGCCTTGACCATGATGGGCTTGCGGGTCATGAGCGCCGAAACCGGCATATTGACGATGTCCGGATAATGCGGCAGATGCCGGCGAAGATCCCCGTCGGTAAAGATGCCCAGCACGTGGCCCGCTTTGTCAAGTACGCCCGCCGATCCGCTGCGGCCCTTGGTCATGGCCAGAATGACGTCCTTGATTTTGGCGTTGGACGGTACTGAGGCCACGCGGTTTCCCTTGCGCATGATATCTGAAACCCTGAGCAGGAGGGTGCGTCCAATGGCGCCTGCGGGGTGGCGCTTGGCGTAATCTTCAAGCTTGAAGCCGCGCGTATCCAGCAACACCATGGCCAGGGCATCGCCCACGGCTAACGTCGCGGTGGTGCTGGTGGTTGGTGCCATATTGAAGGGGCATGCTTCGCGATCCACTGCAACCGAGATGGTTTCATCGCTCAATTTAGCCATGGAACTGTGAGGTTTCCCGGTCAGGGAGATGACCTTGATGCCGAAGCGGCGAACAAGAGGCAGGAGATTGAGGATCTCCTCAGATTCACCGCTATAGCTGAGTGCCAGCAGGATATCGGTCGGTGCCAGAATGCCCAAATCACCATGCATGGCCTGAATTGGATTCAGAAAGACGCTGGTGGTGCCGGTGCTGGCCAGTGTGGCGGAAATCTTTTCGCCGATATGGAGGTTTTTACCCACCCCGGTGACCACCACTTTCCCACCCGCCTGCGTGGCCTGGATGATCATGTCGACGGCTTTGGTGAAACAGGAATCCAGATCGCGTTGAACTTTTTGAAGTCCTTCAATTTCCATCTGAATGACATCCCGGCCGCGACGAATGGAGTCCGCTGCCTTTTGGACAGGCGGGACCTGTGATTTTTTTGGAGCAGTGGAACGGGTTTTCATGGGCATCAGTCCAGACGTCGTGTTGCGGTTTTTTGGTCAGTTTTCGAGAATGGCCTCGGTAATGGCCGTTCCCATTTCCGCAGTTCCCACCACGGTTTGGGAGGCATTCGTGGTGATATCCTTCGTGCGGAACCCTTGAGCCAGAACGTCTTCGACGGCTTTCTCAATCGCCCTGGCGCCCTCCTCGAGGTGAAGGGTGTGGCGAAGCATCAGGGCCGCCGAGAGGATTTGGGCGATCGGGTTAGCAATGCCTTTCCCGGCGATATCCGGTGCGGACCCACCCGCAGGCTCATAGAGGCCAAACCCGGTCTCGTTCAGGCTTGCAGAGGGTAGCATTCCCAGTGAACCCGACAGCATCGCGCACTCATCACTGATGATGTCCCCGAACATGTTGGGGCAAAGCATGACGTCGAATTGCTGGGGGGATCGCACCAATTGCATGGCGGCATTGTCAACATACATATGCTGGAGGGTTACGTCTGGATAGGAAAGCCCGATCCCGGTAACCACTTCGCGCCAGAGCACCATGGTGGTGAGTACATTGGCCTTGTCAATGGAGGTTACTTTTTTGCGGCGGTTGCGAGCCATCTCGAACGCCATGTGTGTCACCCGTTCGATTTCATGGCGGGTATAGGCCATGGTATCAAAAGCCCGTTCGCTTGGGCCTGAGCCTTCCCGGCCCTTGGGTTGGCCGAAATAGACGTCACCTGTCAGTTCCCGGACACAGAGGATATCAAATCCTGCAGGACATAAGTCCGGTCGGATAGGTGAGCAGGGAAGCATGGAGGTGGGTAGTTTGGCCGGACGCAAGTTGCAGAACAGTCCAAAATGTTTTCGGAGAGGCAGTAGTGCGCCTCGTTCTGGCTGTTGGGCTGGCGGTAGCTTTTCCCATTTCGGGCCCCCAACGGAGCCGAAGAGAATGGCCTTGCTGGCTTCGCAGGTTTTGAGCGTGCTCTCAGGGAGCGCGTTTCCGTGCCGGTCAATGGCTGCACCACCGACATCGGCATGAGTGAATTTCAGGTTAAAGTCGAACCGTTTCTGGATGGCCCCAAGGACTTTCAGTCCCTGTTCCATGACTTCCGGGCCAATTCCGTCACCGCTTAATACTGCAATTTGGGTCGTGTTGCTCATAGGGGGAGGATGATGCCGAGAGCGGGGAAGGGTGTCAAGTCAGAGGTCAGTGGAGATTATGATACAAATTTATCAATAACGGGGCCCATATCGGCTGTCAAATACTGATTCCATGCGGCTTGAATGGGGGGCCAGGGGGCCAAAAGAGTCCGCGAACTTTGGTGGAGGTCACGAATGCATTGATGCGTCCGCGCTTTTTCAGTGTTTATGGCAGACACCGAGGTGAGTTTGCCGCGTGCTGCATCCTGCCCCAGATCCTTGCCATCGCGTATCGATCCCCCTGAAGCATCCATCAGGTCGTCGGCCATTTGGAACGCCGTACCAATTTGGTAGCCAGCCTCCAATAAAGCGTCTGCCCGTTTACCGGGGGTGCTATCCGCGGCATTTGCAGCAAAGGCGAACAGCGAGCCGGTTTTCCGCCTGATCATGGAGACGCTCTTTTCCCAGTTACCAGGGACGCCACGTGTGATCAGTTCCTGTTCGACCTCGGCATCGCACATTTCCGCAGACAAATTGACCAGCATTCCACCCACCCGCCTGTTTTCAATTTCTTCAAGCATTTGGACGGCTTTACAGATCATGAGGTCGCCGAGCAGAATGGCGCCGGAAATGCTCTTTTCCTTCCAGAAGGTTGGGGCTCCGCGGCGCAATACCCCGCCGTCAACCACATCGTCATGTAGAAGACTGGCGGCATGCACCATTTCTACGGCGGCCGCAGCCCGAACCAGATCATCGTATTTTGCGCCACTTACCGCGCCAAGGGTCATGGTCAGTTTCGCTCTCAGCATTTTGCCGCCCCCGATGACCATGGAAATCTCCTTGATCATCGGTGCCACCGAGGTGGTGCGGAGGCTGTCAATCATCTTGCTCCGGACATCACTCAAATCGACCCGGGTCAAAACTGATTTATTATCAGGCGAAACAACTGCATTCATGGCTGCGATTTATACAGAGGACCACTAGTCATGGTCAACGGAATTGATCGGATGAAAAAAAGAAAACAGGAAACGTCTATTCGATCAGATAGTTGTGGGCATGTATAAACAAATTGATCAAGCACTACTTTGTGTATCCTATAGTTGGATCATGTAGCTGGAAGCAAAAGAGCATAATGAATGATGAAGAGTGGGAAGCCGAGGATACACCTTCCGGTACATCCTCGGTTTCATTGTGTTACTGACGGCCTTAGGCTTTTTTGACTTTCACGCCTTTGAAGCGACCGATTTTAGGCAGTTTTCCAACGATCGGACGGGCGTAGTCAAAGAACGCCTGCGTGACATCATTTCCCTTCTTGTTGATGAAGTTATCCGGCACGTGGCGGGTTTCCTTGGAAACGCTGGCCAGGGGGACGCGCTCAAAATACACCGCATACTTCTTGCCGGGTTTGCGGCGGATGGCGATAGAGCCGCTGGGTTCCTTGCCTTTGAGGGCTTCCTTGACCGCCAGTATGCCGACCGTGCGGGCTTCCTTGGCATCCACCTCCGATACGATGCCGGGGAATGAACGCTGCAGGTAACCGAAGGTATCGGCACGGACGCGGGTAATGGAGGTGCGATTTTTGATCTCCGTGGCTAACAGGTCTCCCAGGGCGCCGGTGCCACTGAGTTGCACATTGCCATGGGAATCGACTTCCTTGGAGAACTTGGCCGCGATGAGGGTGCCATCCGCATCGGAAATACCTTCTGAGACAGCGATGACGCAGCGCCCGAGCTTCTTGTAGACGGCCTCGACATCCTTCGTGAACTTATCCATGGAGAATGGGCGTTCAGGCATGTAAATCAAGTTCGGGCCATCATCTGGATAGACGCGGGCGAGGGCGGCGGCGGCGGTCAGAAAGCCCGCGTTGCGGCCCATGATGATGTTAATTTTTACGCCGGGCAGGGCGCGGCAGTCCAGATTATCACCCATCATGGCGGTGGCCACAAACTTGGCGGCACTTCCAAAGCCGGGTGTGTGGTCATTTTCGCGCAGGTCGTTATCAATCGTTTTGGGGATGTGATAACAGCGTAGATCGTAACCGACCTTTTGGGCCTGCTCATTAATGATGTGAGTGGCTTCGGCGGAGTCGTTCCCGCCAATGTAGAAGTAATACCGGATATTATACTTCTTGAGGATGGCGAAAACCTTGGCGCATTCTGCGTCGGTCGGTTTTTTGCGGGCGGAACCGAGGGCGGACGCGGGGGTAATGGCAACCTGCTCAAGGGTTTTGGTGCTTTCTTTGCGGAGGTCAATGAAGTCTTCCGCAAGAATCCCCTTCATACCATGCAGCGCGCCATAGATATTGCCGATTTCTTTCATCTTCTTGGCTTGCAGAATTGCACCCACGAGGCTTTGGTTGATCACTACTGTAGGACCACCGCTTTGACCGATTAACATATTTCCCTTAGCCATGTTCATGTCTCCTTTTATAGTGTAAAAATTATAGTGTAAAAATCGGTCGGTAATCTGTCACAGCAGGAGAGGGGGATCAAGATGAAAGTCTGCTCCGAGGGGATCATCGTCGTTCTTGACTCTGCTTGGTGCGCCGTGTGATATTTGATCCGTAACTTCTAAAACTTGGAACTCACGATGTATAGAGAATTCTACAGTCTGAAAGAAAACCCCTTCAACGTCACGAGTGATCCCAGTTTCCTTTACCTCAGCCCGACGCATGTGGAAGCCTTGGATCATCTCCGCTATGGCATTGAACAGAGGAAAGGGTTTCTGACAATTACGGGTGAGATCGGTGCGGGTAAAACCACCCTCTGCCGCGCCCTGATCAATCGCCTCGATTCAAAGGTCAAGGTGGCATTTATTCTCAATGCGGTGCTGCCTGAAATTCAACTTCTGGAAGCCATTGTCGAGGATTTTGGTATCACCGTCGAGAAACGCACCAAGGGGGCACTGATCAAGAAGATTAATAAGTTTCTCCTGGAACAACTTTCGCTGGGCAACAATGCCGTGTTGATTATTGATGAAGCTCAGAATATGCGGTTTTCGGCCCTTGAGACCGTCCGGATGCTCTCCAATCTAGAAACGGAAAAAGAGAAACTTCTTCAGATTGTTCTGGTCGGCCAGCCCCAGTTGAAGGATAAGTTGAATGCACCTGAGTTGGTTCAGCTCAAGCAGCGTATTGCCGTTAGATTTCACATCCGGGCGTTGAATGAGCTTGAAGTTGCGGACTACATTCCCCACCGGCTTGCGATTGCAGGATCGCAGGGAAGAGTCGTCTTCAGCGATTCTGCCATTAAGGCCATTTTTACCCATACTGGCGGGGTCCCGAGGCTTATCAATATCCTGGCCGACAAGGCACTCCTGCGAGGATTTGTTCAGGAAACCTTCACGTTGGATCACAATCATATCCAGGCCTGCATCAAGGAACTGGAGGGAGAGTCACTCGCCTGATTGGCATTACCCCCATGAGCACTATTAGCGATGCATTAAAGAAGGCTCAAAATCAACGACAGGGGGGCGCTCCCGTTGCTCCCCCGGTCGTCACGCCCGAACCTCCCCGAGAGACTGGGCCGCGGCATTCAAAACCTTATCCGGAACCGCTCCGTTCGTCGGGCCAGCCGAGTTTCATTCTGATTCTGGTAAGTGTCGTGATCGTGTTGGGAATTGTTTTATATTTTCTGCGTGGTACCACCGTGACTGTGTCCATGAATCCCACTAGCGAAATCGTGGGCAAGACTGAAGTTCCTGTTCAGGTCGCCATCCACTCCGACATTCCCCCAGCACCCCCAAGGCCGGAGGTGGCTGATTCCAGTGTGCCTGTCGCGGTAGAGCAGTTCACGGATGATAAACCGGTTCAAGTCACGCCCCCGGTTAAAGAGGTAGCTCAGCCGGTTCGTCCCAAGGTGATCCGCATGGATGTCCCTGTTCTTGGCGGAACCTTCTATTCCGAGAAAAATCCAGTGGCGATCATCAGCGGTTCTGCCATGAAGGAAGGTGAAATGGTTGGCGCTTATCAGGTTGTAAGAATATTACCTGAAAGCGTTACATTGAAGTGCGATGGCGAAGAAATCGTGCTCAGGCTGAAATGACCTATATCCCAGTTCGACGTCCTGTCGACGCGGCTCAGGTGTTCATAAATCGTGATTCGGTTCGATGGTTTAGGGTTTGCATTGCTTGACGGAGTGAATGTAGAAGCGCTATTATATAGACGTAGAGAGAGGATGTTGTGGGGTAAGATTAAATATTTAAATTTGCCCTGCCTTACTCGTGTATGGGCTGAAATCTCTAACCCGATATTATGAATCCGGGAGTTTGAATAGTGTGGCACCCGCAAGCCCGTCTAGTACGGGATTTGGAACCCACATGATAAAGCTCCCACCTCAATGACTGAGGCTTGGAGATCGTGCCCCTACGGTAAGGTGGGGTTTTTTTTCTAGAGGATGTCGGGTAAATGGATCTTTTCGAGAGTGAACAGTCGGGAGATGTGATGCGTTTGCAGCCGCTGGCGGCCCGTATGCGCCCTCGAACTTTGGATGATGTTATCGGCCAGGATCATATCCTTGGTAAAGGCAAGCTGTTACGGCGATCCATTGAAGCAGACCGTTTGGGCAGCATCATTCTCTATGGTCCTCCGGGATGCGGCAAAACTTCGATTGCCGAAGCCATCGCCTCCGTTACAAGCCGTCGTTTTGAACGCACCAGCGGGGTTCTTGCCAACGTTGCTTCCCTACGTGCCCTTCTCGCCGCTGCCGATCACCGGAAAAAGGCGGATGGCATCGAAACCATTCTGTTTATTGATGAGATCCATCATTTTAGCAAGTCCCAGCAGGATATTCTCCTGCCGCATGTTGAAGATGGGACTGTAACCCTGATCGGGGCTACGACGCACAATCCCTTCTTTTTCATTAACAGTCCATTAACCTCGCGCTCCCAGGTTTTTCAGCTCAATCCGGTATCCGAAGAGGCTATCATTACGATCCTGAAACGGGCACTGGTGGATGAGCGGGGGTTGGGGGGACGTTCTACAGAAGTGGATCCAGAGGCTTTAGCGCATCTGGCCAGGGTCTGTGAAGGGGATGTGCGGCGTGCCCTTAACGCCCTGGATATCGCCGTGATGTCAACTCCTCCAAATGACCAGTATCGGGTTCATGTCACCGCCGCTATCATGGAAGAGTCTGTTCAGAAAAAGGCCGTGGTTTATGATCGCGATGAGGACGGACATCACGACACCATTTCCGCATTTATTAAGAGTGTGCGGGGTTCCGATCCCAATGCGGCGATCTATTGGTTAGCCAAAATGATTTATGCGGGTGAAGATCCGCGGTTTATTGCACGTCGTTTAGTGATTTTGGCCTCTGAAGATATTGGGAACGCCGATCCGCGCGGACTGATGATCGCGACCTCTGCCATGGATGCGGTGGCGTTTGTAGGAATGCCTGAGGGCCGTATTATTCTGGCACAGGCAACAATCTATCTCGCCACGGCTCCGAAAAGCAATGCTTCCTATCTTGCGATTGATGCTGCACTTGCCGATGTAGAGAAGGGGCGGGTTTTGCCGGTTCCGGACCATTTACGCAGTGCCAGCTATAAGGGAGCTGAGAAACTGGGGCATGTCGGCTATAAATATGCCCATGATTTTGAAGGACATTTTGTGGATCAGGAATATATGCCCACGTCCGCAGTCTATTATACACCCACCAAGGCGGGCTATGAGGATGTGATCGGAAAACGGATGGTTGAATGGAATGCGAGACGGGCGAGCGATCATTCTGAAAAGAAGAGTTAAACTACGAAACGCGCAGATGGTACGAAAATAACATGCTGACAAAAGATTCCATTCGAAATGTGATGCGAAAGCGGCGGGCAAGTCTTGAGGCCGGTTGGGTGTTGACTCAAAGCCGTTACATCACGGCGCGGGTGCTGGTTCTGCCGGAATTTCAGCGTGCTGAAGTGGTTCTTGGCTATTTGTCGTTACCGGGGGAAGTGAACGTTGAGGGCATTCTGGCGGCCGCGTGGAAGGCGGGAAAGCGTGTGGCGGTTCCTGCGGTGCGGGATGACGGGGAGTATATGCCCGCCTGGCTGACGCCGAACGAATCGCTGACCCATGGCGGGTTCAATGTGCGGCAGCCGGTGGCGCCTTTTTGGGCTAAACCGGATGCCTACGGGCTGGTGGTGGTTCCCGGTGTGGCTTTCGCGGCCAATGGAGCCCGACTTGGACATGGAAAAGGATTTTATGACCGGATGCTGGCCCGGTTGGGCACAAAAGTGCTCAACAAGGTCGGGGTCTGTTTTTCATTTCAATTGGCGCCGGAATTGCCGGTGACCGAGACGGATGTGGGAATGGATGTGGTGGTGACGGAAGATCAGGTTTATCGAAAGGGATGAAATGGAACTGTTTATTGCCGTTGTAATAGCGGTTGTTGTCGGGTTGGCCATGGGGTATGGCATAAGAACATGGATGAGTTCTGTCCGGTCGAGTCAGACCGAACAGGATGCCCATCAGCTTTTGAAAGATGCCAGGAAGGATGCGGAAAATCTTTTGAAAGAGGGGGCTTTACAAATCAAGGCGGATGCGCTGAAAGTTCGTGAGGAGTTTGAGCTCTCGACTAAAACGCGCCGCGAGGAATTAATGGCGCTGGATAATCGCATTGCCCAGCGTGAAATTAACTTTGACCGGAAAGTCGCGCTTATTGATAAAAAGGAACGGGCGCTCGAACAAAGGACCAGTGAGGTTGAAAAACAGGCCTCGGAGTTTGATAAAAGTCGAGTCGAATTGAATCGGCTCATCGATGAAAATAAGACCAAGCTTCAACGGATTGCCGGGATGACGGAAGCGGAGGCGCGCGCCACCCTGCTGGCCCGAGTTGAGGCTGAAGTTCATAATGAGGTGGGGGGCTTGATCCGGCGTATGCAGGCTGAGGCCCGGGATACGGCTGAACGGGAGGCCCAGAAAATTGTTACCCTGGCTGTTCAACGTTATGCCGCCAGCCATGCTTCGGAAATGATGACATGTAGTGTGGCCTTGCCGAATGATGAGATGAAGGGGCGTATTATCGGGCGTGAAGGACGCAACATCAGGGCGTTGGAAGCTGCCACAGGGATTAATCTTCTGGTGGATGATACCCCCGAAGCAGTCGTGATTTCAGGGTTCGATCCTGTCCGTCGTGAAGTGGCCCGGATCTCTTTGGAGCGACTCATTCAGGATGGGCGCATCCATCCGGCCCGGATCGAAGAGGTGGTGACCAAGACGCGGGAAGAAATGGATGAGCGCATTCGAGTCGCCGGGGAGGAAGCCATTTTTAAGTTGGGAATCCAGAGCTTTGAGCCCGAACTGATTCGCACTTTGGGGCGGCTTAAATTCCGGAGCAGTTATTCCCAGAATGTGTTGATGCATTCTATTGAGGTGGCCCAATTAATGGGGGTGATGGCGGCGGAGTTGGGGCTGGATGTGTCGTTGGCCAAACGGATCGGTTTGTTGCATGACATTGGGAAGGCTCTGGATCACGACATTGAGGGGAGTCATGCGGTGATCGGGGCGGATCTGCTTCGACGCCTGGGGGAACCGGCGGTGGTGGTGAATGCCGTGGCAGCTCACCATGATGACGTACCTGGGGAGAGCCTCTATGCGATTCTGGCGGCGGCAGGGGATGCCATTTCGGCCTCTAGGCCCGGGGCGCGAGCGGAAACTACCGAGATCTATATTAAGCGTCTGGAAAAGCTTGAGGCGATCGCCGATGGTTTCCCGGGCGTGGAGAAGAGTTACGCGATTCAGGCTGGACGTGAAGTCCGGGTGGTGGTGCAGCCAGAAAAAGTGAACGAGCATGAAGCCATGTCCATGGCTCGGAACATCTGCAAAAAAATCGAAAGCGATTTACAGTACCCTGGCCAGATCCGCGTCATGGTTGTACGTGAAACCCGCTCGGTGGAGTATGCCCGATGATTGTATTAATGGTGGGCGATATGGTTGGGGGGCCGGGGCGCAAGATCTTCGCAAGGATTGCGGGCCGGATGAAGCAGGATGGTCAGGTGGATCTGATTGTTGCCAATGCCGAAAATTCGGCGGGGGGCAAAGGAACCAGCCGGATTATTGCCGGCGAATTGTTTGATGCCGGGGCCGATGTCCTGACCATGGGTGACCATATGTGGGATCAGAAGGATATCATCCCTTATTTGGAGGTTGAGAAACGGATTATTCGTCCTGCAAATTTCGCGCCGGGTTGCCCGGGGCGTGGTGTGGTGACTGTGGATACCCCAAAGGGCCGTGTCACAGTGATCAGCCTGATTGGTCGAGTATTCATGCCCCCCATGGACTGTCCGTTTCGCACCGTGGATACGCTGTTAAGCAAGGAGCCGAACATGGGGAAGGTGATTCTGGTTGATTTCCATGCTGAGGCGACCTCTGAAAAAATCGCCATGGGGCGCCATCTTGACGGGCGGGTGAGTGCGGTGGTGGGAACCCATACCCATGTTCAGACGTCTGATGAAGTTATTCTTCCCAAAAAGACGGCGTATCTGACCGATCTGGGGATGACGGGGCCGAAAGACTCCATTATCGGGCGGGATTATGTTTCGGTGATGGGTAAGTTTATTACCGGAATGCCGTCAAAATTCGAAATTGCCGAGGGTAATGTGGCGTTGGAAGGGGCGTTGATTGATGTGGATGAGGCCACGGGGCGAGCCCGGAAAATCACACGTATTCGGGAGTTTCTGGATCATCCAAAATGAATCCTGCCGTTTTCACTGTAACCGAATTAACGAAGCAGATTCGTCGTCTCATTGAGGGGAATTTCGGGGCTGTAACCGTTGAGGGCGAACTTTCCAACGTACGGATACCGCCTTCAGGTCACTGCTATTTCACTATTAAGGATGAGGCCGCACAACTTCGCGGGGTGATCTGGCGTAGCGATATGCGGGGATTACTGTTTGTGCCGCGGGACGGCATGCGCGTGCGAGCTCATGGTGCCTTGACCGTTTATGATCGTGACGGCAGCTACCAGATAGCGGTTCGCCGGATGGAAGAAGGCGGGAAGGGCTCACTCCAGGCCGCCTTCGAGGCCTTGAAGAAGAAATTGGCGGCAGAGGGGCTGTTTGATGTGGATCGAAAGCGCAAACTGCCCCTGTTGCCTCAACATATTGGCGTGGTCACGTCACCGACTGGTGCTGCTATCCGGGATATACTGAATGTCCTGTGCCGCCGGTTTCCCAATTTGCACGTGGTCATTGCGCCAGCCCGGGTGCAGGGAATCGGGGCGGCCGAGGAGATTGCCGCAGCAATTGATTTACTCAACAAGATGGGTACGGTTGAGGTGATGATTGTCGGACGAGGCGGGGGGAGCCTCGAAGATCTCTGGTGCTTCAATGAGGAGATTGTGGCTCGAGCTATCGTTCGCTCGGATATCCCGGTTATTTCGGCGGTGGGCCATGAGACGGATTTTACGATTTGTGATTTTGTGGCCGATCTCCGGGCGGCCACCCCGTCAGCGGCGGCTGAGATCGTGGTGGGGCGCAAGGATGAATTTTTGGAGACACTCCGGACCCAGTCCCGGTTGATGACGCGGCTTCTGAAGCATTCTTTGCTTGAGGTGAAAAGTCGATTTAAGGCTGCGTCATGCAGTTATGTGTTCAGGGAACCGGGCAATGCCGCACGGGTGTATCGGCAACGACTGGAGCGATTGCAAACCCAGACACGCCATGCCCTTGAACGGCAGTTCAGGGAGGGACAGCAGCAGACTGACGATTTAGGAGTGCGGATGACGCACTCGCTCAAGCTGGTGTTTGCAAGTCGGGTTCAGCAGGTACATGGATTGGAGCGGCAACTGAATGCCTTCAATCCGCTGGCGGTATTGAAGCGCGGATACAGCATCACGTTTAATGCTGAGGGCCGGGCCATCCGGCGTGCGGTTGACGTTAAGCCGGGTGAACGGGTTTTAACCAAAGTGGGCGAAGGTGAATTTACATCAGAGGTGACTCATGGCGAAAAAGAAAACGGATGAACAGGCAGTGGGGACGGAAAACATCGGTTTTGAGAAGGCGCTGGCCCGGCTCGAAACGATTGTCGAGGAGATGGAGAGCGGGACGCTGAGCCTGGAAGACATGATGAAGCGATTTGAGGAAGGCCAGGCATTGGTGAAACTCTGCTCTGGAAAATTAAATCAGGTCGAGCGACGTATCGAGATCCTGGTTAAGGAAGGAGAATCCGTAACAGCGGAACCTTTTGCGGACAGTGCGGCCCCAGCCGAAGAGCCTGCTGACGAACCCGGTAATGGCCTGCCATTCTGATGATTTCCTCGGACCCAATGCTTTCTGTCTCTGATCTGAAGATCTCGTTTTCTTCAGATGAAGGAACCATTCGTGCTGTGGATGGGGTGGATCTGGTTGTGAATGAAAACGAGACTGTGGCATTGGTCGGGGAAAGCGGCTGCGGGAAGAGTCTGACTGCGCTGGCTCTGGCGCGGTTGGTTACCGGGCCAGGGCTAAGTTTGACTGGAGCGATTCGGGTGGCAGGCGAGGATATTCTGGCGATGCCGGAATCACGGTTGAGAGCCATTCGCGGCGCTACGCTCTCTTATATTTTCCAAGATCCATCTTCCTCACTCAACCCTGTTTTGCGAGTGGGCGATCAGATCGCTGAAGTCATTCGGCTCCATCGGAAGGTGCCCCATGTTACGGCCGAAATCGTCCGGTTGATGCATTTGGTGGGACTGCCAAATCCCGAATCGCGCCGTAAGGCCTATCCGCATGAGTTTAGCGGGGGGATGCAGCAGCGTGTGATGATTGCCATGGCACTGGCGTGTCAGCCCCGTATGCTCGTGGCGGATGAGCCGACTACTGCTTTGGATGTGACCATTCAGGCTCAAATTTTCACACTGCTCCGTGAGCTTCAATTGCAGTTAAAGATGGCTGTGCTTTTGATCACCCATAATCTGGGGTTAGTGGCCAGCAATGCGGCGCGCGTATACGTGATGTATTGCGGGCAGGTTGTGGAGTCCGGTTCAGTTGAGGAGGTGCTTGGCCATGCGGCGCATCCCTATACGAAGGGCTTGCTGGCGGCGGTTCCGCGTCTGAACAGGCCCGTGGAAAGGATGAAGGGGATTGAGGGATCTGTGCCGCATCCTGCCCGCCTCCCTGCGGGTTGCCGGTTTCATCCCCGATGTCCTTTTGCGGGTGAGGTATGTCGGCAGAAAGAGCCGGTTATGGAAAGTGTGAAGGAAGGACACAGCGTGCGATGTCATTATTGGAAGCAACTGGCGTAACCGTCCGTTATCACGGTCATGATGAACAGGGCAGGCGCCAATTATGGGCGGCTGTCGATGGCGTTTCCCTCACCTTGGCGCAGGGAGAACGTGTAGGGATTATTGGCGAAAGTGGGTCTGGCAAAACGACGCTGGGGAAAGCGTTACTGGGAATTGAGCCGGTGGCGCAGGGAACCATTTTATTCCGCGGCCAGAATGTGCATGGTCTCAAAGGTCAGGCATTGGAAACCTTCCGGCGAGGTGCCCAGATGATTTTCCAGGATCCAATGGGGGCCTTGAATCCGCGTATGACGATTGGGGCGACGTTGGGTGAGGTGTTGTCAGTTCATAAACTTGCCACCAGTGTGGAGCGGCCCGCTAGAATCAACGAACTTCTGCAGCAGGTGGGGCTGGATAACGGTTATACCCGGCGTTATCCCCATGAATTCAGTGGGGGACAGCGGCAGAGGATTGGCATTGCTCGGGCGCTTGCCTTAAATCCATACTTACTGGTGGCAGATGAGCCGGTATCCGCGTTGGATGTATCGGTGCAGGCTCAAATTCTCAATCTGATCCGTGATTTAAGTGAGGCGCGGCATATGGCCGTGTTGTTGGTGGCTCACGATCTAGCCGTGGTCAATTATGTGTGCCAACGGGTGTTGATCATGTACAAGGGGCAGGTAGTTGAGGAGGGGGTGGCACAAGAGGTGTTCCGGAATCCGCGCCATCCTTATACGCAGATGTTGAAGTCATCCGTACCTGATCCTGATGACATCCGAAAACCTTTGGATATTGAACCTGGTTCTGCTACCGATCCGGCCCTACAGCCAATGTTTAAGCACGCTGAAGGCTGTCCCTTCGCTCCGCGATGCGTTCAGGCCAAGGAGAAATGTTTCACTGAAAAACCGGGCTCTCGGGAAGCCGATTCGGGATGGCATGTAAGGTGCCATTTCGCGTAAGGAGTATCCAGAATCCAGAATCCAGAAATCGGAATGACTTCTGAATTCTGAATCCTGACTACTTTTGATAATTATTTTGCTGGCGTGGTATCGACTTTTTCGATGGTGGTGATGGTTTTGAAGGCGCGGACGGTTTTGCCCTTCTTTTCCATGCTGTAGCCGTCGCCGGTCACTTTGACTTTGGTGCCGGCGAATTCTTCGACTTTCCCCTTGGGTAGGCGTACTTCCTTGCCATCTTCATCGACGAGGTTGTACCACGTCATCATGGGCGTGCCGTCTTTTTTCTTGTTTTCACATTTGGTCACGGTACCCACAATGGTCATATCCTGAGTCACGAGTTCCTTGGCGGGCTTCGGGGCTGCTTTTTCGGCCGGGGCGGCGGCCTCTTCAGCCAATGCTCCCGTTACAGCCAATGCGAATACTGCCAATGCGATCGAATATACTTTCTTCATTTTAGCTCCTATTGTTTTGAATATCTGCCTCCGATCGCCATGTGGCGCTCGTAATTAAAGCAAATCTTTAAGAGAATATAATTGCTAATATAGATTATGCAATAACAAATTTACGATCCATAAAGAGTGCCCTTTGATTTGGTAGGGCGGGATGTAATTGCTAAGGCGCCACCTGGACGCCAATCCGGTAGAAGCCGGTTTGTTCGACCGTGTGGACGGTGTCGGTATACACGCCGGTTGTGATGTTGTTGGTCATCGGAGCAAAGGGGGTGGTTAATAGGTTGGTAGCCCAGTTAACGGAATAGGTACGGCCAGTTACAGCCGACCAGATTATTATGGGTGCGTTTACGGCATTCCAAGTGTTGGAAACATTCAGGACTGATGAGCTTTGCGTGGGACAGGTCCCGGCGATCCATTCTTCCCAGGCTTTCATTCCGTCGCTATCAGTGTCGCTCAATGCCGCTGCATCTGTTGGGTCAAGGCTGTTGTCAACAAGCCACGATAGCGGGGTATTGTTGGTAACGTAATTAATATCCTCCGGGTACCCAATCACTTCAACATCATCCAGGCATACCCCGTACCCGTATTTTGCATTCCCTGCAAAGCCAATCGTATAATTAGTCCCAGGATTCGGTAGGGCGATTGTTCGTTGAGTCCAACTGGCAACCGAATTGGAATAGCCCGCAATCCAGACCCATGATCCGGCTTCATTGGTTTTGATCAATATATTCAGGAAATCCTGATCGGATTCCCATGACGTCATGCAATGCCAGAATCTGAGTACCGCCCCGGTGCAGCCGCTTGCATTGAGGATGGGCGTTGAAAGAATGCAGATGTCTGAGTCAGTCGTTTCGTCGTATAGGCAGGCGTTATAGCTCCCTGAGTGTGCGCTTGATGGATACCAATAGCCAGTCCATCCCCCAGGTTGGAATTTCCAGTTGTTTGTGCAGGCAAGATTTGTTTGTGACCAATTAACTGGTAACGAAGGGCTGGCGTCAAAATTCTCAAATAGATTGGTTGTTGGGGGCACTACGGTTATTGAAAAGGGCCCATCACTTCGGTCCCAGACACCGGTTTGCGTCAGGCTGGATATGTGAACTTTGAAGTTTGTGGAACTGAGCATTGGATTCGTGATGTTCCAGGAATAGGTGCCGGTATTGGTTAAATTATTGGCAATGGTGCTATAGCGGCCTTCGCCTCTGAATAGTTCAACCTTAACATTACCAACCGCATTCGTTCCACTTGTCCAGCGGATCGTATTGGTTTGCCCTTTGTACCAGAGCTCCCCGCCGTTGGGGATCTTGACGAAAATGCCTGAGGCTTGCGCCACTGTTCCTGTCACGAAATATTGACCGATACTCCCATAGGAGGTGTAACCGCTTGGGGAGGAATTGGTCGGATTACCAGCTCCACTATTCGAGATAAATAGATAAAACTTCCCGGCCGCAGGGGATGCGTAATTGATGACGGCTTGAGTTGTGTCGCTGGGGTTATTTGAAGCCACAAGCGCTCCTAAGCTATTATACAGTCGTGCGTTGATGTCGAGATTGCCCCCGTATGAGCTATTGGCGCAGCGATAGGGAAACACGGTTAGGCTCATGGAACCAATCCCGGCAAAGAATGCGAGCACATCGACGTCGGTGTTACTGGTGATGATGCCTGAAGAAATAATGGTTTCATTACTGGCTGTAAGAAGTGTTGCAACTGAATTGGTGTTGCCGTGGTCATCTGTGCGATAGGGTACTTTTGCCGAGATAATGGCCAGATCATCTTCAGGATTATTGGCTAGATAATATTCGCCTTTCGACCATTGGGTGACATTCTTTCCATACCCTGCGCCCATAATGGGAGCCCAGGATATGTCGCCGGATCCGTGGCCCCAGTAATAGGCTCCGTCTGGTAGGGTGGTGCCATCGTGGCTCAGTCCCATATTATGGCCAAGTTCATGAGAAATGGCTTCAGCCGTGGAGGAATAACTGGCACTGGTGTCCCCCAGGGGCAACACAAAGGCGGGTGAATAACAGCCGGAGGTATTGTAAGAATAATTAACATTTCCGAAGCCGGGAGAGATATAGGCATATCCGCCATAGCCAAAATGGGGACAGTGGATTCCGTGGGCATCTATTTCTGGTGTGATCAGCGCATGCCCGGTAGTGGAGGTCCAACGGGTCGGCTGCTCGGTGGTAACGTCAATATTAAAGGGAGCGTAATCTTCGGACACACGCTCCCAAATCCTGATGATGCACTCCTGCTCAGTAACACTGAAGGTGTTGGTGTTGCCGTCGATATCAAACGGAAGACAGTCCCAGCGCGGTACCAAGAATTTGGTGTCTGAATTCCAAGCGGTGTTAGTGATGACGTGTCCGTTGAAATCCAGGAACAGAACGTTGGTGACCCCTGGCTTGCTATGTCTTATCGGAGGCGAAGCGATGGGGACTTCCGCCAGAATTCCCGGGATAGGAATGGCGGGTGAGGTCCTTCCTGCTGAAAAAATGTAGTTAAGGTTATTTTTCGGAATATAGGCGGGGGATTTATCGGTGGACGCTGAAACGGGTGCTGTTCCTGTTGCGGGGGTGTTGGAGAAAGTGCAGGCATAGTAGACCATGCCACGCTTATCCACATGGAGGGACTGTAAGTCATTGATGTGAAAAGTTAACTCAGTGAGTCTGGCGATAGCCTCGACTTGGATTGGGGGGGGGAGGGCTTCCAATTCTGTCCGCAAAGGACTGGTTGGCAAGTCAGCCGCAACAAATGTGATGCCGCCACCGAACAGAGTGCGCTGGATCTTAATTCCCTGCTGGGCAATCGTTAAAGAGGGTGTCCCGGTTGAGGTGACCGGAATAATCTGATTTTGGGGTGGAGAAACTGCCGGGATTGTCGTGACTGTCTGAATGGAAACATTTGCAGAAGGTGTTGATGCAATCGCTGGAGCATTCATGAGGATAGCCACCTGCTTCGGGGCGTTTTTCGCAATTGTGCGCGGGGTGAAAAAATACAAAACAACCATAATGGTGGCAATAGCCACACTTAACCCCGATAGTAAGTAAAAAACCCACCGTTTCATGGATGTATTTCAATGCTCTTTCATAAGCAGGTATTGTACCACATATCTGCGATTCCTAGAGAATAAGGCAGCAAAAAGAGGGAGTCTAGCAGCCTGTCGCAAGTTCCCCGGCTCAGCCGGAGGCTTCGCCCTACCTTAAGAAATATCGTGTATTTGGGTAGGGCGAAGCCTCCGGTCTACCACTTGTGAAAGACAAAAAAGACGGCCGCAATAATCAGGCTGAAACCGACCAGATAGTTCCACTTGAATTCTTCTTTCAGATACAGCACGGAGAAGACCATAAATATGATCAGGGTAATGACTTCCTGGATGGTTTTGAGTTGGGCACCATTGAACTGTCCATAGCCATAGCGATTGGCCGGCACTTGGAAACAATATTCAAAAAAGGCGATGCTCCAACTGACCATGATGGCCATCCATAGAGGAGAGCTTTTATATTTCAAATGCCCGTACCAGGCAAAAGTCATGAAAATGTTGGATATGGCCAGAAGTACTATGGTTTGCATGTTGGGGTTTCTCTGGGAAGCTTCTTGAGGCGGTGATGTTCGAAGAAGTAGACCCCTCCCGTGATATGTGTGAGCGCTTTCACCGTGGCGTCCTGAGGCAATTTCTGGAATCCCTTCATTACCAACAGAGTCAAAAATTCGCAGTCATATAGAGCGGAGTGAAAGCGGTTGTTACGGAGAGTGCCGTCCGGCAGGGAGGTATCGGTTATGGTGTGTTCCTCATGGTTCGGAGTCAGGCTTGCCGTCAGATTTTGTAGGCTGAAGCTTCTTTGCTCCGGATGCCATACCTTGCACAAGGGGATGGTATCCAGGATGGGGGTGGCGGGGAAGGAGAGTTGGTTGCGGATTAACTCCTCGGCGATAAAGGCATGGTCAAAGCGGGCATTATGGGCCAGAAGGATGGTATTGCTTGCGAACGCGGAAAATTCGGGAAATACGCTTGAAAAAGGGGGGGCGTTAGAAACCAGGGCCGGTGTGATCCCGTGAATGCCCTGGACTTCCCAGGGGATGGGAATGTCAGGTTTGATCAGCCAGTTGCGACGCTCAAGGATTTCCCCGTTACGGAACTTGATAGCACCAATTTCCAGAATGCGCGATTGCCGGGCTAGCAAACCGGTCGTCTCAACGTCAAAGACGACGAAGGTGGCGTTAGTGAGCGGCTGGTCAAGCCAGGCATTGGGGTCTGCGTAAACTGTTTCGGCCACTAATTGAAATGACATTGCCAGCATAAGCCAAACCTTGAGTGTTAGGTATTGCATGGTTGCATAGGCTAGCGCGACTTCGCCTGCCAGGCGCGATCGATTTCCATTTGGATGGCTCGTGCGGCCTGAGAGGGGTCAGCCGCTTCGACAATGGGACGTCCTACCACCAGGTAGGTAGAGCCAGCATCCACCGCCAGGGTGGGGGTGGCCACGCGCTTTTGATCGCCCACATCGGCACCGGAGGGGCGGATGCCGGGGGTTACGAGTATAGGGCTGTTCCCAAAGCGTTGGCGCAGGGCGGGCGCTTCGTGTACGGATGTGACAACGCCATCAATCCCGCATGCGAGGGCCATTTCGGTCAGTGCCAGCGCCTGGGCCGAGACGGTACGATTAATGCCGAGATCAATGAAATCGTCCTGATTCAGGCTGGTCAGGGTGGTCACGGCAACGAGATGCGGGCGGTTGGGGCCAAAGGCCGCGGCGGCCGCGGCGGCGGCCTGAAGCATGGCGCGGCCCCCAATCGCATGAACGGTGATCAGGTTGACGCCCAGTTTGGCGGCGGAGGTCACGGCATTGGCGACGGTGCGGGGAATATCATGCAATTTCAGGTCGAGAAAAATCTTCTTATCGCGGGAAGAGATGATGTTAAGGACCGCCGGGCCCTCTGCTGTGAAAAGCTCGAGTCCCACCTTGAACCAGGTCAATTCGGCGGGAAGTTTGTTCATCAGGGGGCTAACCTCATCTGCGGAGGGGACATCAACAGCAAGAATAATTTCCGGTTTCATGATTCCAATTCCTTTTCAGATATAAAATGTGTTAAAAATTCTAACAATACAAGAGGTTGCTTTCGAGCTATTTCGGAATAATTGCATTCAAGGAATGTTATTGGTTATCGGCTAATTATTATCCGGTAACAAATAACGAATAACGATGAACGCGGCCATATGTGGCAAAAAGGAAGTTAAATGAAGCCGATAAGATGGGGAATTTTGGGACCGGGTAAAATAGCGCGGAAATTTGCCATCGGGCTGCAGTCTGTGCCGGATGCGCGGCTGGTGGCGGTTGCGTCAAAAACGGCAGGGCGTGCGGCGGCCTTTGCCGCTGAGTTTAATGCCCCTCATGTGTATGACAATTATGAGGCCATGGTAGCGGATCCTGAGGTGGATGTTGTGTATGTGGCCACCCCGCACCCCCTGCACCACGAGGCGGCAATGCTCTGTATGAAAGCAAAAAAAGCCGTGCTTTGTGAGAAGCCTTTTACCCTCAATGAGCGGGATAGTCAGGAGCTGATCGACTGTGCCCGGCGTGAGAATGTGTTTCTGATGGAGGCGATGTGGACCCGGTTTCTGCCCCACATGGTAAAGGTACGCGAGTGGCTGGCACAGGGTGTGATCGGGGAACCGCGGATGGTGATGGCTGACTTTGGTTTCCGGACGGACTGGGATCCCGAAGGCCGGGCGTTGAACCTGCAATTGGGCGGGGGGGCCTTGCTGGACGTGGGGATTTATCCCTTGTCTCTGGCATCAATGGTATTTGGTGGTGCACCCGTGAAGGTGACAGGCCAATGTCATCTGGGCGAGACCGGGGTCGATGAGCAGTCGGCCATGGTGTTATCCTATCAGCGGGGAGCCTTGGCTGTTTTGACTTGTGCCGTGAGAACCCACACGCCTCATGAAGCGCGGATTCTAGGCACGGAAGGTTCAATTTATATGCCCGGCTTCTGGCACTTGACTGATGTGACGCTGACGATCCCTGGAAAAAGCTCTGAAACGGTGACTCCGGTGAAAGTGGGGAATGGATATAACTATGAGGCGGTTGAGGTCGGCCGTTGTTTACGCGCCGGGCTTAAGGAAAGTCCCGTGATGCCGTTATCCGAAACCATATCTACTATGCGGACCATGGATGAGTTGCGTCGGCAATGGGGCCTGGTCTATCCACAGGAGAAGTGATTTACACCATGACCGCCGTTTGAGGATCCAGGGAAAGGGTTGGCGCCATTGCCTTAATGAAAAATCCCCACACAAACCCAGAAGCGCCTAGTAGAGTTCGATGCAGAACTGATAGACATGGACGCCTTGGGCTATTTGCGATGCCAGCCCAAAAATGAACCGGGTCGAATAATTTCTGCAATATAGTGCCATTGGCTGGGATTCAATGTAAATTTATAGACCGAAAAGGGGATTGTATTATGCATATGGCGGATGCGTTGATTTCCCCTGCCGTAGGCGGGGCGATGTGGGCGGTCACAGCGGGGTTGATGGCGTGGTGTGCGCGGAAGGTCAAGGAGGCTCGTGAAGACCGGCTGGTTCCGTTGATGGGGGTCCTGGGTGCTTTTATTTTCACGGCCCAGATGATTAATTTTTCGATTCCCGGCACGGGGTCCAGTGGACATTTGGGGGGCGGGCTGATTTTGGCGATTATGCTGGGCCCCTATGCGGCGTTCCTGGTGATTGCGTCGGTGTTGACTGTGCAGGCGTTGTTATTTGCCGATGGCGGCCTGTTGGCGTTGGGTTGCAATGTTTTCAACCTTGGGTTCTTTCCGTCATTTATTGCCTATCCATTGTTCTATCAACTCATTGCCGGGAAAGACCGGGTGGGCGCCCGGGCCTGGTGTGCGTCCTTGGCGGCGGCAGTACTGGGCTTACAACTTGGGGCTTTGGGTGTGGTTGTAGAAACGAAAATGTCGGGTATTGCCGAATTGCCTTTCAAAACCTTTGTTTTGATCATGCAACCCATTCATTTGGCGATCGGAATCGTTGAGGGGCTTACGACTGCGACGGTTGTTGCGTTTGTGGCCCGTGCCCGGCCTGAGGCCATGGAGTTGGGCATCTGTGGACAGAAGGGGCGTTTGGGGCCAGTGTTAGTCGGATTCCTGGCGGTGGCGGCGATTCTTGGAGGGCTGACTAGTTGGTTTGCTTCCACGCATCCCGATGGATTGGAATGGTCGATCGAAAAAATTAGCGGGAAAGAGGAAGTGGCTGGCTCCCAAGATAGTGTGCATGCACGATTGGCGGGGGTTCAGGCTAAAACCGCATTATTGCCGGACTATGGTTTCAAGGGGGCACAAGCAGAGCCTTTTTCAGGAGTGCAAACTGCGGCGGTTGAGGACACCTGGCCAGTCGTGAAGGCAGGAACCTCAGTTGCGGGAATTGTCGGTGGGTTGGTGACCCTGGCCCTGACGCTGCTGATCGGCGTTGTCCTTAAAGCGCATATGGGGCTGAAAAAAGATTAACTACGAAACACGCGAAGGGGCGAAAAATATTTTGACGATATGCATATATTTGCATATTGTATGAGTCATGAATTACCAGCAAGCGAAAGTGCGGGCGGATATCCTTAAGGCATTGGCGCATCCGGTGCGAATCATGATCATCAACGCTCTAGTAGATGGAGCCCGATGCGTCTGTGAGTTAAATAAGTTGGCGGAAATAGACCAATCCGGTTTATCGCGGCATCTGGCCATCCTGAAGAAGGCCGGGATCCTGAGTGACCGGCGTGAAGGCATGAAGGTGTTTTACCATCTTGAAACCCCCTGTATCCTCAAGGCCTTTGAATGCGCCGTGGACGTGGTTCGGGCTGATGCCAAACGCAGAACCGAACACTTGAAAGGGGAATGATGTGAATACGGGACATGTA
Source organism: bacterium (assembly GCA_037143175.1). Lineage (NCBI taxonomy): Bacteria > bacterium. The sequence goes on along the minus strand of JBAWZF010000040.1, from coordinate 2,993 downwards.
ATTCGAAATATATGGCCGTCACTGGTTCTTAAGGGTGCGGGACTGCTCCTGATTTGGGGTGTGGCGTACTGGAATCTGGAGTTATTTTCAGGCTGGATAACGTATGGGGTATTGGGTTTGCCGCAGGGTAATCACTTTAGCACCGCGTTTCAGTTTTTTATATTTGAGACACCCAAGGTCTTGATGCTGCTTACACTGATTGTGTTTGTGGTGGGTATTATCCGCTCATTTTTCACCCCTGAACGGACGCGCCGGATTCTGGCGGGGAAACGCGAATCGGTGGGTAATGTCCTGGCCGCGCTGTTAGGTATTGTGACGCCGTTCTGCTCCTGTTCGGCTGTGCCACTCTTTATAGGTTTTGTGACAGCAGGGATTCCGCTTGGCGTGACGCTGTCATTCCTGATTTCGGCACCCATGGTCAACGAGATCGCGCTGGTTTTGCTCTTTGGGATGTTTGGATGGAAGGTGGCCGCTATCTATCTGGGTATGGGGCTGATCATCGCCATGGTCGCTGGCTGGGTCATCGGTCGTTTAAAGATGGAGCGCCATGTTGAGGACTGGGTTTACGCAACAGGACTATCGGCGGGTCTTGAAGAGGAACAGCTCGATATTGCCGCGCGTATCCAGCTTGGTCGCGATGCTGTGCGGGATATTGTGGGTAAGGTGTGGCTCTATGTCATGATCGGTATTGCTGTGGGCGCAGGCATTCATGGGTATGTGCCGGCAAATGCCATGGCGTCATTCATGGGCAAAGGAGCCTGGTGGAGTGTTCCGCTTGCGGTGGTCATTGGGGTGCCGATGTATTCCAACGCGGCGGGTATTATTCCCATTGTGCAGGCGTTGTTGGGCAAAGGTGCAGCGTTGGGAACGGTGTTGGCGTTCATGATGGCGGTGATTGCCCTTTCCCTGCCGGAGGCAATCATTCTGCGCAAAGTGCTTAAACCCCGATTGCTCGCGGCGTTTTTCGGGGTGGTGGCGATTGGGATCATGGCGGTTGGATATTTATTCAATTTTATCATGTAGCAGAAGAGAAACGGCCTCACGCGAAGGCTCGAAAGGGAAATATGAAGAAAATACAAATACTGGGCACGGGTTGTTCGAAATGCAAAACGCTGCTGGCCAATGCGGAAGAGGCGGTCAAGGCACTGGACATTGAGGCCACTATTGAGAAGGTGGACAAGATTCAGGATATTATGAAGTTTGGAGTGATGACGACCCCGGCGTTGGTGGTGGATGGTGTGGTGAAGAGTGCCGGCAAGGTGTTGAGTGCGGACGAAATTAAGAAATTCTTGGGATGATAAATATGACGGAAATAAACGAAAAAAAAACCAATGACGCGGCCTGTGGATGCGGAGGCGGAAGTTGCTGCAGTGGGCCGGGAAAATGGATTTGGATCATTATGGCTCTGGCTGTGGCTGGAGTGTTGATTGTAAAGCACTCCCCTAAACATGATGCCCCCAGCACACCAGTAGCGAGTGTCACCCCTTCTGCTGTTCTGGCGAGCGGCACCAACGCTGTGACGCAAGAGAAAGCACTGCCTCGCTTGGTTGATCTGGGCGCAGGGAAATGCATTCCCTGCAAGATGATGGCGCCCATTCTGGATGACCTCAAGAAGACGCTTGCGGGTAAGCTGGACGTCCAATTTATTGATGTATGGGAAAACCCGGATGCAGGGAAGAAATACGGGATTAACGTGATCCCGACGCAAATCTTCTATGACGCGCAGGGGAAGGAATTATTTCGGCACGAAGGATTTTTCGGGAAAGAAGATATTCTGGGCAAGTGGAGGGAGCTTGCGGTAGATCTGACGATGTGAATAGCCTGCCTAATAGAGTGGAGATAGATAATGTTTGAGCAATTATTTACTGCACTGTCACATGCGGTCGAAGGATCGGCGGCGGTCGCGTTGGGGGCTGCCTTTGTGTGGGGTGTACTCAGTATTCTGCTCAGTCCCTGCCATTTGGCGAGTATCCCGCTAATTGTGGGGTTCATCGATAAGCAAGGGCGGATTACCATGCGGCGGGCATTCGCCATCTCGCTTCTGTTTGCGGCGGGAATTCTCATCACAATTGGTGTGATCGGCGCTATGACGGCGGGGGCCGGCCGGATGCTGGGGGATGTCGGACGCTGGGGAAACTACGCGGTGGCTGTTATTTTTTTCATCGTCGGGCTCTACCTGCTCGATGCCATCCGCCTGCCCATGCCGGGGGCGGCCCAACCTGGCATGAAACGCAAGGGGATGTTTGCGGCGTTTATTTTGGGACTTGTGTTTGGTATAGCACTTGGTCCCTGTACGTTCGCCTATATGGCCCCGATACTGGCCGTGTCGTTCAAATTCGCTGCGACCAATCTGACCTACGGGATTTTGCTGCTTTTGTTGTACGGGGTGGGGCACTGTGCGGTCATTGTGTTGGCAGGCACATTCACCGAGGTGGTTCAGCACTATCTGGATTGGAATGAGAAATCCAGGGGCGCAGTGATATTGAAGAAGGTTTGTGGAGTATTGGTACTCTTGGGCGGCTTGTACTTGCTCTATACGGCGAAATAGTTACGGGAGTATGCCGCACAGGGAACCGAGGCGAAGAAAGCCGTGCTGGAGCGGTGGCGCTGGAGCAGTTACCTCGGTTACGCAGGGCTCGGTCCCCGAGAGGATCGCATCAACTACCGGTGGTTGTCGCTGATGGGGTGCCATACCGTTTGGGGGAACCAGGCGGCTTATCGCAACTATGTGGAGTCTATTTTTAGTGTTTGCCCATCACGGCTATTGCTAAGCCCACTACGACGCCGTAAATCGTGCTGATCCACGGGTTTGAGGTGATAGGGCAGGTCCCTGTGGAGCACCCTATGAAACGATACACCGCATATCCCAAAACACCACCAATCAGTGCACCAATAACCAGTCTGATAATCATGTTAAACCTCCTTAATAATGCTGTGTAAACCTGCGATTCAGACACTGGGGAGGGGCTCGGGGGGTGCCAACCCTGACCGTT
>JBAWZF010000039.1 GCA_037143175.1 bacterium | reverse complement strand
ATCGAACCTGCAACCTTCTGATTCGTAGTCAGATGCTCTGTCCAATTGAGCTACAGGTGCGTCTTGGATCAATCGGGACGGGGAATATATGCGTTCCTGATTTATTTTGCAACCTCCTAAATGAGGTTATTGGTTAATTGTTATTTGCAATGGGAACATATTCAAATAACCAATTACGAATAACCGTTAACTCCCTGGCATTTTCTTGTTAATATTTCAGCATTCGAGGAGAAAAAACATGACGACCAGCCAAAATGAAATAGAAGGTATTCGGAGGGAGTGGGGTGCCCGCCTGATGATTTTGGGGCACCATTATCAGAGTCCTGCTGTGCTCGCCCATGCGGATGTGATTGGGGATTCACTGGAATTGGCACGCAAGGCGGCTGCCAGTCAGGCCGAGCGGATTGTTTTTTGCGGCGTCCATTTTATGGCTGAGTCGGCCGATATTCTGACGACCACGGCCCAGCGTGTCTATATGCCTGAGCCTGCCGCTGGTTGTCCCATGGCCGCCATGGCGGATGAGGGACAAGTGGCGAAGGCCTGGGCGTTTCTGCAGCAGCAGGGGGATGCCTGGCTGCCCATTGTGTATGTGAATAGTACGGCCCGAATTAAGGCGTTTTGCGGCCAGGCCGGGGGGAGTGCCTGTACTTCCAGTAACGCCGCAAAAGTCTTTCAGTGGGCTTTGAATCAGGGAAAGAAAATATTCTTTCTGCCGGATATTCATCTCGGACTGAATAGCGCCCATGATCTGGGGATCCCTGATGAGGAGACGGCTATCTATGATTATCAACAACCGAACGGCGGGCTCACTTCCGAGGCGTTACGTAACGTCAAGGTTCTGGTTTGGGGTGGATTTTGTCCCATTCATGTGAACTTTACGGTGGCCGATGTGCAGATGATGCGTGCCAATCTCCCGGACGCGAAGATTATTGTTCACCCCGAGGCGCCGAAAGAGATTATCCGGATGGTGGATGCCCATGGTTCGACGGCGCAGATCATCAAGTACGTCCAGTCGGCTCCGGCTGGATCCACAATTGTGATAGGCACCGAGTCGCAATTGGTCAAGCGATTGGCTGAGGAATATAAAGGGCGCCTGACGATCAGAATGTTGCGTGGCTCATTTTGCCCGAATATGGCGAAGACCAATGAGCAGAACCTGTTGCGCGTCCTAAAAGAATGGCCAGAGCGCAATGCAGTTAGGGTTCCGGCCCAGTTGATTCCTGATGCCCGCCTTTGCCTGGAGCGAATGCTGGCTCTTTAAAGGGCATAACTATACCTCATGAAAATGATTAAAGTGATTCCGGTATGCTGGATGGGACTTTGCCTTGCTGCTCAAGGGGCGGATTACGTTATTGCCATTAGTGTTGATGGCTTGGGATCTACCTACTTGCAGACGATGGTGGATGCAGGTAAACTGCCGCATTTCAAGCAGCTGCAGATGGAATCTGCAGGGACAACCAATGCTCGCAATGACTATAACATCACAGTTACCCTCCCGAATCACACTAGCATGGTCACCAGTCGCAGGATTAAAGAGGCTGAAGGTCACAGTTGGGCTAACAATACAGATCCTGCAAAGGGCGTGACGCTCCATTCGCACAAGGGTGCTTATGTGGCGAGTGTCTTTGATGTCGCGCATGACCACGGGCTCAAAACAGGTATGTGGGCCTCTAAAACCAAGTTCTCACTCTTTCCGGATTCCTATAACGATACCCATGGAGCACCCGATGCAACGGGGGTGGATGATGGTCGGAAAAAAGTCGATTATTCGTATATCAAATCTTCCATTGAACTTACGGACAACTTCATTACGTCCATGGCCTCCAATCCCTGCCAATTTGCCTTCGTCCATTTTGCCGAATGTGACTCAGCTGGACACAAATATGGCTGGGGGAGCGAGCCTTATTATGCCGCCCTGATTATGCTGGATGCGCAATTAGGCCGTATTATGGAACTCATTGCTGCGGATCCAAAACTGAAAGGGAAGACGGTTCTGATCCTCACGGCTGATCACGGAGGAGAGGGGAAAGATCATTTCGATCCGACCATAATGCTGGACTATACGATCCCCTTTTATGTCTGGGGTGTGGGCGTCACAGCGGGAGACTTATATGCGCTGAATGCGGATACACGCCTGTCACCAGGAGATGGGCGGCCAGATTTTACCGTGCCCAAGCAGCCCATCCGGAACGGGGAAGTTGGCAATCTGGCGCTTTCTCTGCTCGGGCTGCCACCGATCCCTGGCTCTACGATAGATGCAAAGCAGGATCTCCGGGTTAGCGTCGCGGTGAAATAACAAATGGCATTACGCTTTGTTCTTCTTGTCGCGCTTGGCCTGCTTTTTTTCAGCGGGTGTTTTCAGTGCAACTTTTTTTGTTTCACGTTTGGTATCTTTTGCTTTTGACATAATCTGTCCTCCACTTGTTAAGGTTGAAACGCCAGCAACACGACAGGCGATTGGCGAAACTATACAGCATGCCGTTCATTAGGCAATACCGGACAACAAGTTGTTCGGGGTAGATGCTGAACACGGCGTCCGGAGTCAGAATTCAGGAGAGTCAGAATGATTATTTCGCGACAGGCTGTTTTGACGGGGGCGGAGCAATCGGGGTGCCGGATTTTCCGCAATGCGGGCAGAGATAAGTCTCCGCGTTCGGCTTCTTGTCCTGTTCTGTCAGCATCATGCCGCACTTGCAATTGCCTTTAAAGCGGAGCAGTACAAGAGACTTCGTTAATGCGTGGGCAAGGGCTTCCTGGCCTGTCTTAATCTCGGCCTCACGACGACGAAGAATAGCTTCCTGACTTTTCATAAGGACTCCGATTTTGCAATGGCATTAGCCGCGACCGGCAGGCGTTCGTGGCATAGTGCAAGGTTTAAGGCGGATGAACCGCTACACATAGGATTTTTCACTTTTTAAATTATGTCATAAAAAAACCTTTAACACCAGATGAATCCAAGTCGCTGGAATTAAGGGATTTACCTATGTTGTGATCAAAATGACTTTGTTGACACCTTGGCGATCGCTGATCTTCTTTTGAATGATTCCCTGAACCCCGGCGCCAGCACTTCCTCCGTATGAAGCCGGTGGTGAAAAGTTGATAATCAAAAAGAAAAGCAGTAACGTTTCATCACGTCAATTTCTTGTGATTAATAATTAGGAAACTATCTACATGAAAACAGGATCAAGGAGACATAATCATGAAAAGTAAGGTTTGTATTGCCGTAACAGTCGTGGTTGGTTTGCAGATGGTTCTGGGGAGTCGCGAGATTGCCCAGGGACAAGATATTGGCGGTATGTTGGGCGGAGTGATTAAATCGATGGGCTCCTCTAAAGAGGATAAATCGATGAGTGATTCCAGCCCATACCGGGACTCAAGGAATGATCGAAGAGGATCGGATGAGGACTATCGCCGTGATGATTATCGTCAGCGGGATGACGGGGATCGGCACTCCCGGAATCAAGGGAGCGACCCTGAATCGATTGTACGACGATCCTATGAAGATGTCCTCAACCGGGAGCCAGATCAGGAAGGGATGCGTTTGTACCGGAGTCGGATTATCGATGACAATTGGAGTGAGAAAGATGTTCGTAACGACTTGCGCAAAAGCACCGAGAGGATCGGGCTAAATTCTGCGTCGGTTGATGGCATCATCCGGCGAGCCTATCAGGATGTTCTGGGGCGTGAGGCGGATCAGTCGGGCTTGGCGACCTATCGGGCGAAGATGATGAATGAAGGGTGGAGTGAACGCGATGTGCGTTCAGATCTCAAGAAAAGTTCAGAGCGTCATGAGCAGGTGACAACAGAGCAGGCCCAGCAGATTGTGCGACGAGCCTACCAGAATACTCTCGGCCGGGACCCGGATGGGGGAAGTTCAGTGTATGTTGAGAAAGTTATAGTCAAACATTGGAACGAGGGTGACGTCTCCAAAGCATTGCGGGATAGTTCCGAGTATCGCAATAAGCGCAAGAAATAACCGCTTTATTTCGTAAGCGCGTACGCCAGTGGAATGAGAACTACTCCGATACCCTGAATGGGGCGGGCTTGAAAGAGCATGGGGAGCATGCCGATGCCGGTGGCAGTGAGCAGGATAAGTAACCCCGGCCAACTGGTTGTCCCCACCACGAATATAAGAATCCCGGAAAGAGCCATAAGGGCGGGGGGCCTCGTGCCGCGGGATTCGATCATTCGCAATAATCCCTTTGCGATTACGGGCAGAATAAGCCACGCCATCACGGCGCTCAGCGTGATGATGGCGATCAGGAACCAGACCTGAGTTGAGGTCGGTTCATAGAAAGTCCTGAGTAGCGCTGCGCTGCTGCTGCGCATTCTGGGTGCTCCGGGCAGGAAAATCAGAAAAAGTCCGCCCCCATAATACATCATGCGCGTTACACCTTGTGCCACGAGGTGAGTGTTTGGGTTACGGGTGCCAACAAGCTGCTGAGCCAATAAGGCGCCGATCGAGCCGGTCAGGGCCGGAATCAAAGTGGTGATTATTCCTGATAGGGCTCCGCATGCCGTTGCGTGGAAGAATTGATGTCCACGATCAGTATTCCCGCTGGCAGCGCGGCTCACGCAAGGTTCACACTCCATGAAGAATACGCCAGAAGTTAACGATAATTCTGCTGGAGGGCGAGGTTCATCCGAGCCGCGTGGGTTGTGGGGCGCGAACACATGCATGAGGAGGCCGGGTACGGCAAAGAACCCGATGATGGCGGGAACGAAGTTCAGGATGGAGGCTGTCAGAGGGATCGGAGACCGGTGATATAGTATCAATCCAAGCAGGCCGGATAGAAGAAGCGTGCCGAGCCCCGCCAGTACAGGTGCCATGGTGTATGTGAAGTGATTCCAGGGGGCTAGGGCTGTTGGTGCAGATCGGGGGCGCTCGCTCAGGGCTAGAAAGATGACTGCGCTCCAGAGCATCCAGCCTGTATGTGGCGCGAGGGCGCGGTGTGCCGTGGCAAGAAATGGTGCGGCTAGCGGTAGGATTATGGCCAGAAGGAGAAGTCCGATCAGACTGCCGAGACCGACGAGTTTGATGGCATCAAGGCCCAGTCCCGCCCGGCTATAAACTTGACCGGGTGCGGGCATAAGGCAGGACTGTTCGTCCGTTGCAGAAAGCAGAATTGCAAAGATCGGACTGATCATGACCCATAGTATGAGCAAACTGGCAAACAAGGCCGACATCAGGAAAGACTGTGTTTCAGTGTGGGCGAAGAGAAACAGAGCGGCAAGCCAGTCCGGGCCGCTCATGGTGAGGGCGGCGGGGTTAGTGTTGTCAGATATGGCAGATGACGGTACCGGTTGTCGTAATCCAAGCCGTATCCAATGATAAATACATTTTCTATTTGAAAGCCGCGATAGTTGGCTTCAATGGGGGCGACGCGACGGGCGGGTTTGTCTAAAAGAACACAGGTCCGTACTTCTGTGGCTCCCCGCTCGGAAAGCATGCGGCATGCGGCTTGAAGCGTGCGCCCCGTGTCCAGAATGTCGTCAATGATCAAAACCCGTTTGCCGGTAATCGGGAGAGTAAGATCATTGAGAATAGAAATGGCGCCACAGCTGGAGGTGCCGCTGCCGTAACTGGCGAGGGTGATGAAATCCACAACAGGTTGGGCCTTCCGGAGGGACAGGCAGCGAATGAGATCAGCGGCAAAGATGAAACTCCCTTTCATAATGGAGATGGCGAGGAACTCCTCATGTCCATAATCCCGAGCGATTTCGTCCGCCAATTCATTGACCCGTTTTTGGATTTGATCAGCGGAATACAGGATGGTTCTGTCGAGATCATTCTTCATGGAGGGCGAACCTCGTGTGAGCCGTTTTGCGGTTTTGATTGGATCGAATCCAAATACATACGGGGAGATCGCCCGGCGACCAGATAGAGGTGCCCCGTGGCCTGTACGGGTTGTGTGGCGGAGGGAAGGTTGTCATGGACAAGAAGCTCGCTTGCGACTGCCCGGGCAGCCGTTACCATCAGTTGTCCGCCTGCATCTGCCAGTTCGAAGGAGATAGACTGGGGTGATGCGGGATTCCCGATTATCCGGGGTTCTGCGACCACGGTTCCTGTCAGGGTGACATAACCATAATTCATGACCGGGCGGAGTTGGGCAACAGGCATAGCAGGAGCAGGAATATAATGGGCGATGAGCAGCAGGGCTGTAATGCCGCCGATGCCCAGGGTGATCGCCATGAGTCGCAGAGTGCGTTGCAGGGGCAGGGCAGGTGACTCAATGCCGCAATAGGGACATTCCAGAAAAAATCCGATGAAACGGTTGCAGGCGGGGCAGGTGGTGCTGGGAAGAGGGGCGGAACGCCTCTTCACGTTTTCCCCACAATCGTCTGGAGGACGTTTTGGTTGGTGATTAACCCGATAACTTCTTGCGTACTGTTGACCACCAGGCACATCGATTGTTTTGAAAGGCGGAGCTTGGCAAAGGCCTCCATCAGAGGCGTGGTGTCTTGGACGAATAGAGCAGGGCGGATATAGGGTTTGATGCTGCCGCCAAAGCAGTCGTCGCAGCCAGCCATAACGTCAAAGAAGTTGATCGTGCCTTTAATAGTCTTGCCGTCCTCCTCACATACGGGGAGGCGGGTATGGGCACATTCGCGAACCTTTAACATGAGCGCCGTAATATCAGCAGATGAAGGGAGTATGGCCATCTGATCGCGCGGGGTCATGATGTGACGGGCATTTTTAGTGGAAAGCTCCAGCACACGACGGATCATGATGCGCTGGCGTGGGGAGAGGGCTCCGTGATCGGCGCTTTCCTGTGCAAGAAGATCAATTTCATCTTTGGTAGCAACGAGCGCCCGGGTGGCTTTGGGAGCGGTTGCGGAAGGTACGATCCAGTTGGTGATCCAGTTCGCGGAATTGATCAGGGGACGCAAGATCAGAGAACTCCAGCGCAGGGGATTGGCGAAAGGTCGGCATCGTTCCAAGGGATGGCTCTGGAACCAGGCTTTGGGAAGGTAGGTTGCAAAGATCAGAATAACGAGTGTAGTGGCAATGGCATTCAAGGTCTGGAGCCAGGGGTGCATCTGGGAGGACCAATTGGCGGAAATCACTGAGGCGATAACAATGCAGATGTTGGTGCCAACCAGCGTCGTGCCAAGAAGGCGGTCGGGTTGCTGGAGGAAATTCTGAAGGATCCGGGCGGCCCGATCCCCGGTTTCCGCAAGATGCCGTAGGCGCATCCGGTTGAGAGAAATCACGCCCGTTTCCATGCCATCAAAGAATCCGGCGCCCAATAGGCAGATTAGAATGAGAATGAGATCTGAAAAGATCATACCTGCACCCCTCTCTCCTGTTCTGCCTCTGAAAGTTCCGGGTTTTTCTCAATCAGGACACGCGTGATGCGATGCTTCCGCATCTGCAGAACAGTGGCCCGGCAATTCTGGGCATCAATGATGTCGCCCGTTTTCGGAAAGCGGCGGGCATGGGCGGTGACCCAGCCGGCGATACGATCGGCGCCTTCGACATCCAGGGCGAGATCCAGTTCGTAATTCACTTCTTCAAGACTTGTATCACCTGCGACCTGCCAGCGATTCTCGCCGACGGGCTCGATGTTGGGGCTTTGGCCATCCGGTTGCTCCCCGGTAAATTCGGCGATTTCATCCAGGATATCGCCGATGGTGATGAGGCCTGCGGTACCGCCGTATTCGTCAATGACGATGGCGAGACGACGTGATTGTTGCTGGAACATGGTCAGCAGGGTGTCGAGTGGTGCGGTGTCGGGTACGTAAAAATGCGGGTGGAGTGCTGAAGATATGTCTTTCCCGGGATCCATGAGATATCTGGCGACATCCAGGAAACCCTTAACATGATCAAGATCGCCGATGCAGACGGGCAGGAAACGGAAGCGGGCTTTACGGCAGATATTCGCAAAGATGGCTGGGTCATCTTCTATGTCCAAGCTGATCAGGTCTACACGAGGGGTCATGACATCCTTGGCCTGGAGTTTTTCCAGGCGGATGATCCCATCCACCATGGCGCGCTCCTCTTTATTGAGAACGCCCTCTTCATGTCCGACATCCACGGCCGTGAGGAGTTCGGCTTTGGTCAGGGCGGAACGACGTGGTGTGAAATGCGACCGGAAAGAGTGTGTGATTTTTTCCATCAGGATATGGAGTGGGGCGCAGAGTCTGATCAGGAGGGTGAGGGCGGGTAGATAGAGAATGGCCAGAGAGTCAGGTTTGCGCAGTCCGAGACGCTTGGGAGCCAATTCTCCGAAGATAATCAAAATCAGAGTGACAGCCGGGATGGCAACCAGTTCGCCATGGAGGGGAAAAATTTGTTCCGCTACAATAAATCCGAGGTTGGCTACGGCGACATTCACGACGGTGTTACCAATCAGAATACTGGCGAGGAGGTCGGCCGGGGCGGCGAGAAGTTCTTCCAGCCGTTTGGTGGCTTTTGGGTGATGCCGGCGTAGCCGGTGAATCTGCATCGGGGAAAGCGAGAAAAGGGCTGTTTCCGCACTCGAAAAGAACGCGGACAGCATCAATAGCACCCCTAAGCCGGCGCCCTCCACTAAAATTAGCCCACTCATAGCAATTTCCTTAACACGTCCGGAGCATAATGGAACAGAAGAAGGTTGGCAAGACTGGGGGCCAATTCCTCTATTTGACACCCTGCCCACGCGGCTCAGACAAGCTTCGCCCTCCAGTAGAATGATCCTTATCTTCTCGATATTTTTAACTGGAGGGCGAAGCTTGTCTGAGCCGTGTCATTGTGGGGCCCAGTCTGTGTTCATAAATTGCGATCCTCACCTAAGGACGTGCCGTTGCGGAAGGTTGTCGCTCATGATTTGCATGCCAGCACTTCACGCTAAGCCCCAGGATCGCAAGAGCCAGTACGAGGTACACAGCTTTGCGCTCACCTGAGGTCAGGGCGAACGTGGATTTGCCTAACTCTTGTAGTTTGGTTAGCCAGCGGCTCATGGAGTGGCCACGATGTTGACCAGCTTGCCCGGGATCACGACCACTTTGCGCATGGTGAGACCGGTCAGCATGTGCTTCACCGGCTCCAGCGTCAGGACGTGAGTCTCAATTTCCTTGGGCGACAGGCGGGTGGGAATAACCTCACGGCTCTTAATCTTCCCGTTGAGCTGGATGACAATTTCGATGGTGTCACGCGCCAGGGCCTTTTCATTCACCTGTGGCCAGGGGGCTGTGAGGACGCTCGGCTGATGACCAAGCTCGACCCAGAGCTCTTCGGCGATATGCGGGGCAAACGGCGAAATCAAAACGACCAGGGTTTCAATCGTTTCGCGGTAGACGGCCCGGCATTGCTCGCTGCTGCTGGCGTCAATTTTCATCGCTTCCACGGCATTCATCAGTTCCATGATCTGGGCGATCGCGGTATTGAATTGGAAAGCGCCTTCCAGGTCATGGGTGATCTTGGCGATGCTCTCGTGCAACTTCCGGTAGAGATCCCGTTCAGGTGTCTCCATTTTAGAAAGATCGGTTTTCAGCTTGGCTGAAGCCTGAAGCAGAGGATGGGTCTCATGAACTCTGCGCCAGATCCGGCGCAGGAATCGGAATGAGCCTTCCACGGCGGTGTCGCTCCACTCAGCGTCCTTTTCTGGCGGGCCGATGAACAGTGTGTAAAGGCGTACGGTGTCGGCACCATATTCGCGGATCAACTCGTCAGGCGAGACCACATTGCCCTTGGACTTTGACATTTTATAAAGCTGTCCGTCCTTCTCGCTGCGTTTGCAGATCATGCCTTGCGTGAAGAGCGCCTTGAAGGGCTCGGGGAACGAGCAGGTGTCCGCATCATGCAGCACCTTCAGGATAAACCGGGAATAGAGCAAGTGCAGTACGGCGTGTTCAATGCCGCCGATGTATTGATCCACGGGAAGCCAGTAATCAACATCCGCTTTATTGTAGGCGACTGTATTGTCGCGCGGGTTAACGTAACGAAGGTAGTACCAGCAGGAGCAGATCCACTGAGCCAGCGTGTCGGTTTCGCGCCGGGCCGGCTTGCCGCACTTCGGGCAGGTCGTGTTGATGAAGCCTTCATGAAAAGACAGGGGATTGCCCCGTTCAGTTTTGAAGTCCACATCATCTGGAAGCAGAACCGGCAGATCCTTCTCCGGGACGGGAACGGCCCCGCAATCAGTGCAGTGAATAATCGGGATCGGGGAGCCCCAATAACGCTGGCGGCTGATCAGCCAGTCGCGGATGCGGTAATTGGTGGTGAAATCGCCGAAGCCCTTATCCTTGGCCAGTTGAATGATGTCCGTCATGGCCTCGCGGTTATTCCGTCCGTTAAAGGGGGCGGAGTTGGCCATGGCTCCGTCTTCGACATAAGCTTCCGTCAAAGCGGCGGCATCGAGTGTGCCTTCAGGGTTCTGGATAACAACCTTGATGGGAAGATTATAGGTTTTTGCGAATTCGAAATCACGCTGATCATGGGCGGGGACCGCCATGACGGCGCCGGTGCCGTATTCCATCAGGACGTAGTTGGTAATCCAGAGGGGAGCCAGCTCGCCGTTGTAGGGATTGCGGACATGGAATCCGGTGAAGACACCTTCCTTTTTGGCGGTGTCGTCAGTACGTTCGGCGGCCGAGACCATTTTCTCTTTCTCGACGAAGGCCTTGATCTCCGCAGCGCGCGGGTTGTTTTTCAACAATTTTTCGACCAGCGGATGTTCCGGGGCCAGCGCCATGAACGTGACGCCATAGATGGTGTCCGGCCGGGTGGTGAAAACGGGGCAGGGGTCACCGGTTTCTGCAATGGTAAAATCTACTTTCGCGCCGGTGGAGCGGCCAATCCAGTTCCCCTGCATGGTGCGGACTTTTTCCGGCCACTGGTCGAGCAAGGACAAATCATCAAGGAGTTTGCCTGCATATTCCGTGATTTTGAAGAACCACTGGGTCAGGTCTTTCTTGACCACTTTGCGGCCGCAGCGTTCGCAGGTGCCGTCAGCGTGGACTTCCTCATTGGCCAAAGTGGTGCAATAGTCACACCAGTTGACCGGGGCGTTCTTCTGGAAGGCCAGGCCGCGCTCGTGGAGCTTAAGGAAAACCCATTGGGTCCATTTGTAGTAATCCGGATGGCAGGTGGCGATTTCACGATCCCAATCATAAGCAATGCCCCAGGATTGAAGCTGCCGTTTCATCTGCTTGATATTGCTGTAGGTCCATTCTTTGGGGTGGACGCCGCGTTGTTTGGCCGCATTTTCGGCAGGCAGGCCAAAGGCATCCCAGCCCATGGGGGATAATACGCGAAAGCCACGGATCATTTTGTAGCGGGTGACGGCGTCACCGATAATGTAATTCCGGCCATGTCCGACATGCATCGTGCCGGAGGGGTAGGGGAACATGGTCAGACAGTAGTATTTTTTCTCATGGATCGAGGTGTCCACTTTGAACACCTTCTGATCCTGCCAATACTTCTGCCACTTCGGTTCAATTTCGTTAAACGGATAATGTTCATTCATGATCGTGAGGCTCCTGCAGTAAAGACGGCAGAATATACGCCAATCCAAGCAGGATTCAAGAAGAAGACAGTTAAACACTGTTTTCTTGATTCATAGCTTTCCTCATCTTGCAACTTGCATGACACCGGAGTATTCTCGCCCTTTGTCAGGAAGGAAGATGTACTGTGTCTGAAAACGCCTATGGCAGCATTGAGAAAATAGAGGCCGACCTTTGGGAAGCGGCTGACCAGCTCCGGGCAAATTCCAAACTCACCTCCAGCGAGTATTGCATGCCCGTCTTGGGCATCATCTTTCTCCGTCACGCCACCAACCGGTTTGAAGCCGTAAACCGCGAAATCGAGGCCGAGATGGCGGCTGGCCGCATGAAGCGCAAGCCTCAGCCTGCCGACTACATCCGCCGCCGTGCGCTCTGGCTCCCTGAAAATGCCCGCTATGACTTCATCCTCGGCCAGTCCAAGGATCAGGATCCTTCAACCCTTCTGAACAACGCAATGAAGGCTATTGAGGAGTCCTTCGAGCCGCTGCATAACGTCCTGCCCAAGGACTTTCACATTTTTACCGACCGGAAGGTATTGGAGGAACTCCTTAAGATTTTCAATCGCGAGGCTCTTAAAACATCCGGTGGCGACATCTTTGGCCGCATCTATGAGTATTTTCTCCAGGAGTTTTCCATCGCCAAAGCCATGGATAACGGCGAGTTCTTTACGCCACCCTCCATTGTTCAGACCATCGTGAATGTTATCGAGCCCGACCATGGGACCGTCGCCGATATCGCCTGCGGTTCCGGAGGCATGTTCGTCCAGTCCAGTCATTTCATCGAGCACACCGGCCAGGATACCGCGAAGCGTGTCACTTTCTACGGGCACGAGAAGACCGCCTCGACCATCAAACTGGCCAAGATGAATCTCGCGGTCCATGGACTCGAAGGCCAGATCGCCGAGGCCAACACCTTCTATGACGACCCCTTTACCCTAGCTGGCAAATGCGATTACGTCATGGCCAATCCGCCTTTCAATGTCGACAAGGTTGATGCCAAGGTGGCGGAGGATAAGAAACGCCTTCCCTTCGGCCTTCCCGGAGTGAACAAGAAGACGAATACGGTGTCCAACGGTAACTATTTGTGGATTTCGTTCTTCTACAGCTACTTGAACGACCATGGCCGTGCCGGCTTCGTCATGTCCTCCCAGGCCTCCAGCGCTGGGCACGACGAACAGACTGTTCGCCGCAAAATCATCGAGACGGGCGCTGTGGATGCGATGATCTCCGTGCGGGGTAATTTTTTCTATACCCGCACGGTTCCCTGCGAACTCTGGTTTTTTGACCGTGACAAACCTGCGGATCGCCGCACCAAGATTCTCATGCTCGATGCCCGTCAGATCTTTCGCAAAGTCACCCGCAAGATTTACGACTTTTCCCCCGAACAGTTGTCCAACCTTTCCGCCATTGTCTGGCTCTATCGCGGCCAGTCCGACCGATTCACCAACCTCGTTCAGCAATATCTCGCCCGTACCACCGCAGAGGCCGCTAGTATTTCGGAAAGAATGGCCGCGTTCAGCCAGGGCTACGAAGCGTTGGTCACCGCAACGGCTCCGTTCTTGAAGACGCTTCCCAAAGATTTGCCGATTCGCGCCGCCATCAAGGAGCGCGATGAGGCCGCGAAGCAATGCCGGGAATGCATCGCCGAACTTGTTGCCACCATTGCCAAACGCTGGACTAAAGCCCTGATAGGCCCGCTTGCCTCTCTAAAGAAGGCCACGACGGACATGGGGGAACTTGCCGAATCCTGCCGTGACATGATCAAAGATCTCGATCTCCTCTTCAAACTTGCTGTGCGTGTGATCGATTCCGCCGAGAAGGACGCCAAAGCCCGCGAACACGATGATTGGGAAACCCGTACCATCACAAAATTAGAGAAGGAGTTCGATGCGCTGCGTAAGGCTGCGGTGGAGCCCCTGCGGCAGACGGCCTACTTCCACCGCCAGGCCCATTGGCTCCTGAGCCGTTTCCCCGCCGCCAAACTTGTGGATGTGCCCGGCCTGGTCAAACTTGTGGATCGCAAGGAAATCGAAGCGGCAGACTGGAGTCTCTCGCCTGGCCGCTATGTTGGGGTCGCTCCCGCCGAGGTGGACGTGGATTTCGATTTTGAGCAGACCATGCGTGACATCCATGTTGAACTTGCCGACCTGAACAAGGAAGCGGTGGCTCTGGCGACGAAAATCCAGGGGAATTTCGAGGAGATGGGGATATGAGCGCGGCAATAATAATGGAAGGAATTGTTGCGGCTGGAAATAGTGAAACAGCGAAACTCCAACCACTGGTTGGAGAAATCAGAAGGTCAAAGCGCCTTCAATTCATCAGGGAGCTCAAAGGACAGTTGCCGGGGCCGGAAGAGATCGCCAAATTACTGGAGGGTGGGGCATGAAGGCGTTGTGCGATGAGCCAGCTCGAATTTGTGCAAGAGGCTCTTGCATAGTTGCCGGGGCGGAAGATGCTGGCAAGTGGCAGGAGGACGGCGTGTGAAGTGGCAGGCCACACGTTTGGATGAACTTGGCGTTCTGGCACGAGGCCGATCGCGCCACCGTCCGCGTGACGCTGCCCATTTGTATGGCGGCCCACATCCGTTTGTTCAGACCGGCGACATCAAGCATGCTGGACTTTACGTGTCTGAGTATTCGCAGAGCTATAGTGAGGCGGGATTAGAGCAGAGCAAGATGTGGCCAAAAGGGACCCTTTGCATCACCATTGCCGCCAACATTGGGGATACAGCTATTCTTGGATTTGACGCATGTTTCCCTGATAGCGTGATTGGGTTTCTTGCTGATGAGACTAAATGCGACACGCGTTTCATCAAATACCGATTTGACACTGTGAAACAGCAGTTCCAGCAGGTGTCGCAAGGGGCGGCACAGGACAACTTGAGCATGGAGAAGCTGCTGGCGCTTAAGATTGAAGTGCCTCCTCTCGCAACTCAACTCCGCATCGCCTCCATCCTCTCCGCCTACGACGATCTGATCGAGAACAACCGCCGCCGGATTACCCTGTTGGAACAGGCCGCGCGCCATCTCTATGAGGAATGGTTCGTTCGCCTCAAATTCCCCGGTCACGAACGTACTCGCATAGTCAACTACGTGCCGGAGGGGTGGCGTAAAGGCAGCGCTTTTGATGCTATGTATGTGATGAGCGGGGGGACTCCAAAGACTACTAATTTTGATTTCTGGGATGGCGACATTCCCTTCTATACTCCAAAAGATTCCGTTGAGAACTTTTACGTTCTCGATACCGAGAAGCACCTAACGGAATTGGGCCTGAATACATGTAATAGCAAACTCTACCCAAAGGACACGGTTTTCATAACTGCGCGTGGCACTGTAGGGAACATGAATCTTGCGCAAAAACCGATGGCCATGAACCAATCCTGTTACGCTTTGGCTGGTCGTGAAGATTTAACGCAGAAGTTTTTGTTTTGTGCCTTGCGAGCAGCGATTCAGCACTTTCAACAGCATGCAGTCGGTGCGGTATTCGACGCTATTATCGTGGACACTTTTAAACTGATTCCATTTGTCCGTCCTGAATTAAGGCTCGTTCATGCGTTTACAGAGGCAATTGATCCGATGTTTGAGAAAATCGACAATCTCTCACAGCAGAATCAGAAACTTCGCGTCGCCCGTGATCTGTGGTTACCGCGCCTGATGAACGGGGAGATCGCCACATGAAATCATGTTCCGTCCACGAATTGGACTTGAGGCTTCAGTATCATAAGTAAGTGGAGATTAGTGTCATGACAAATATAAGCAAAATCGCTAATGCCGCAGCTCCAGATAAGCCAGTCTTACTGCAACCGGACAACCATAATAAAAAGTACGAGGCGCTGTTTGTGGAAATTGACACAGGTCAAATCAAGTTGCCGATGTTTCAGCGTGAGTTTGTCTGGGATAAAGAGCAATCAGCCAAATTGATTGATTCGATTCTTAAGGGTTTCCCCATTGGTACTTTTATTTTTTGGAAAACCAAGGAGGAATTGCGCAGTTACAAGGACGTCGGTAATCACCACTTGCCTGATACGCCGGAGGGCGATTATGTTCAGTACATCCTTGATGGTCAGCAACGAATTACGTCGCTCTATGCCATCCGCAAAGGCATCCGGATCACTAAGGATGGCAAGGAAATTGACTACAAGGACATTTTCATCAATCTCGATTACGATCCGGTTAACGATGAACAGATCGCGGTGACGGAAGAGCAGGAAAATAAACGATACGTTTCAGTTCACCGGGTTTTGACATGTGCGATTACCGACCTCGAGGATGACTATCCGGACAGGAAGACACGAAAACAGATCGAAGCCTACAAGAATAAGCTGACTACATACGATTTTTCCACCATCACTATTAAGGATTACCCCATTGAAATTGCGTGTGAGGTCTTCACGCGGATCAACACCGGCGGGAAAGCATTGAGTATATTTGAAATCATGGTGGCTAAGACTTTTGACGAAAAGAAGAAGTTCGACCTGGCTGAGCGGTTTGAAATGCTTCGGGATGGTTCCGACGAAGAGAAGCAGTGTCTGACAGCAGCTAAATTTGAGACCATTCCTGAGTCAATTGTTATGCAGTGCGTCGCAGTCATTACGGCCAGGGCCGTTCGTAGCGTTGACATTCTAAAAATTAGGCGAGAAACATTCATCGCAAATTGGGAGCCGATGAAGGCAGCGCTGTTTACCGCCATAGATTTCATCCGCTCGGAACTGCGAGTGTCGGTATCGCAATTGGTTCCGTATCCTGCCATCCTTGTATCGCTGACCTATTTCTTTCACAAGACTGCCCATAAAAAGCCGACCATTTCTCAGGTCCGTCTGTTGGAACAGTATTTTTATTGGGTGGGGCTTACCGAACGCTATAGCTCTGCAACAGAGTCCAAACTCGCCGAAGATTTCAATAAGATGGATGCAATCGTCGCCGGAAACCCGCCAGCTTATCCAGCCACCGAACTTCATGTTGATCCAAAGCGTATTGCAGAAACAGGGTTTTCGGCGGGTAATGCCTATTGCAAAGCCGTGCTGAGCTTGTTGGCATATCAACAGCCGAAGTCGTTTGATACCAACGGCGTAGTCATCCTCGATAACAGTCACCTCAAAATTGCTGCGAGTCGGAACTACCACCACTTTTTTCCGAGAAAGTACCTCGAGGAGAATCAGAAAGATAAAGAACCGAACTTGGTCGCCAACATAACCCTGATCGATGGCTATTCAAACAAGCATCGAATTGGGAAGAAGGCCCCCAGTGCCTACATATCCAAATTTGCCGAGAACAATCCGGAATTGCAAGCAACCCTCCAGACGCATCTCATCAAAGACGCGGTTTCTTATGGAGTGAATTCTAATGATTACGACTGTTTCATAATGCGGAGGTCAAAAGCCATTGCGGCAGGGCTGAACTTAAAATTACTGTCAATGAATCAAGTTGATGCTTTACAAGGGGAAGACGCGGAATAAATCGAAATGGCTATCACCGGCATCAATAACGAAGACCATCTTGTCCAGCAGACTTTAGCGGACCATCTCCTCGACTGTCTTATATACTGGGACAACGTCTGATGAGCGGGGAGGTTGCCGCATGCAATCGGAAGGCCAACTTTACGATCGGAAATCCATACATTATGAGTAGGGAAAGGCGCGGACGATAACGGGTAGTCGGTGATATCTATTGATCAAAAAGGGGGCTAATGAATGGCACTTGATCAATAGATTTTTGCATAGAAATACATTTTTTATCGCAACATATTGATAATGAGCATGTTATTATAATCACAAATAAGGCCAAATAATGAGATTTCGGATCATGCTATACGTTTATCATCAAGCAGGATTGGTATTATCAATCTCATATCAAAATGTATCGAATTGATATTTACATGCATGGCGCTGCTTGCTATTATCACTTTGATAGAAATTGATAATCAATTGATAATCGGAGAGCGAAGATGAAATTTCCTCAATTACCACCCGATTTTAACAAAATCTTTTCCGTTATTTGCCAAAAGGAACGCTTTGGCGAAGTCATTCGCCTTGCAGATCGGCTGCATACCGAGGGTGAATACCATCACTGGGATGAATTGAGATATCACCCGGTACATAAAGGTTTCTCCCACGAAGAATGGTGGTGTGCCTTGAAGTTGAAACGTAAGGCAGCCTACCGGGAAGTGCCGTTGCTGGATAAGTCAGGGAGGTCTTTCCAATTTTTCATTCCTACGAGTGTGCAAAAACTCCTTCATGATATCGATTTTGGTGCAGGGGCCTATATCGGTATGCCAGATCCAATTGCTAACCCGCAAACCCGCGATCGTTATCTTGTTAGTTCATTGATCCAAGAGGCCATCACGTCGAGTCAACTTGAAGGTGCTGTGACCACCCGCGAAGTGGCCAAGGAGATGATCCGTTCAGGTCGGACGCCTAGGGACAAGAGTGAACACATGATTCTGAACAACTATAGGACCATGCAGGAAATTATCCGGCTCAAGGAACAACCGATGTCCGTGCCTCTCCTCCTGGATCTTCACCGTCGGGTGACCGATCAGACGTTGGACAATCCGGCAGCGGCCGGCAGGTTCCGTCGCCCCGATGAACCGGTCAGGGTCATGGATGCTGACGGACAGGTCTATCATGAGCCGCCCTTATCTGAAGAGCTTGAGGAACGTGCGCAGCGGCTATGTGATTTTGCCAATGGGAAGACACCTGCGCAATTTGTCCCTCCTGTAATTCGGGCCATCATTTTGCATTTCTGGCTCGCCTACGATCACCCATTTGTAGATGGAAATGGGCGCACAGCCCGAGCGCTTTTCTATTGGTCCATGCTGAACAGCGGCTTTTGGTTGTTCGAGTTTATCTCCATCTCCAACATTCTGGTCAAGGCGCCATCTCAGTATGCCCGTGCCTTTCTGTTCACAGAGACCGATGATAACGACTTAAACTATTTCATCCTCCATCAGGCTGATGTTATTCGACGGGCGATAGAGGCTTTACATACATACATTGACCAAAAACGCGGCGAGACTAAGACCGCCGAGAGCCGTCTTCGGGTGCTTCGGCAGCTTAATCATCGCCAGCAGGCCTTGATTACTCACGCATTGCGCCATCCCAGTCAGGAATACACGATCGAGAGTCATCGTGGCAGTCATGGGGTAGCCTATGCTACTGCACGAGCGGATTTGCTGGAGCTTGCAAATATGAAACTTCTAAAACAAAGTTCACGAGGCAAGTCCATGGTGTTTGAGCCCGCAGTGGACCTGTTAAAACGTTTGGGCGATATGTCCAACGCAAATGAAGGTGAGCCGATTGAGATGGGCGTCGATTAAGAGCATGATCACCGGCATCAATAACGAAGACCGTCTGGTCCAGCAGACTTTCGCGGATCATCTCCACGAGTGTCTCAAATGGGACAGTGTCTATGCCTACAACGACGAGACGTTTGGTCCCACCGGCACCCTCGGACGGGCCAGCGAACGGGAAATCATTCTATCGCGCTACCTCCGTGCCGCTATCCAGAAGCTCAACCCGGAATTGCCGCCGATTGCGGTTGATGATGTGATTCAGACCCTTACGACCTATGACTTTTCGCGATCCACCTTGCAACACAACCTCGAATTTTACCGGTTATTGCGGGATGGTGTGCCCGTAAAATGGCGCAATGCCGCGGGAGAAGTCTGTGACAAGAAGGCTCAAATCTTTGACTACCGGAATCCCGGCAACAACCATTTTCTTGCCGTAAGGGAACTCAAGATCCAAGGACTGCGTACGCCCCACTACAACCGCCGCGCTGATCTAGTCTGTTTCGTGAACGGGATCCCCCTCGTCTTCATCGAACTTAAGGCCGTTTACCGGAATATCCGGGCCGGATTCGACAACAACCTTTCGGATTATGCCGACACCATTCCTCATGCCTTCTATCACAACGCATTCCTTGTGGTGAGCAACGGTGACAAGGCTCGCTATGGCTCCATCACCAGTCAGTGGAAGCATTTTGCGGAATGGAAACGTCAGGATGAAGCCGACAAGGGTGACATCGATGCCCGCGTCCTTCTTAATGGAATGCTGGATAAAGCCCATCTTCTTGACCTGGTGGAGAACTTCATCCTCTATGATGACAGCCGCGCTGGCGGCACACGTAAGGTTGTGGCCCGTAACCATCAAGTTCTTGGCGTCAATCTTGCCGTCGCCTCCGTTGTTCGCCAGGAGGCGCTCAAAAAAGCCTACCCGGAACGATTCAAGTTCAGGGCGTCCGTGTACAAAACGGAACCGCCTCCGCCCGTCATGCACATGTTCATGGGCAACGAGGAGAAACACCTGCGTGCCGCTGAAAAAAACACCGACACCCGGTCGGCGCCGGAATTAATCCTGCCCCTTGTCGAACGTTCGCACCCGGATCTCGGGCGGTTGGGGGTGTTCTGGCACACGCAGGGAAGCGGGAAGTCCTATTCCATGGTCTTTTTCGCCGAAAAAGTACGCCGTACCATTCCCGGCAACTTCACATTTCTTGTGATGACCGACCGTGATGACCTGGATGACCAGATCCACCGTACATTTATCGGGTGCGGAGTGGCGGACGAAAAGACGCCTCGCGCAGCAAGTGGCAAGGATCTCAAGCGTCTGCTGCAGGAAGACCATCGCTACATCTTCAGTCTGATTCACAAATTCAATCAGCCGGTATCGCTGGCCCACCCTTACAGCAAACGGGACGATGTGATCGTTCTGTCCGACGAAGCTCATCGCACCCAGACCGGTAAAGTTGCCCGAAACATGCGTATGGCCTTGCCATGCGCAGGGTTTATTGGGTTTACGGGCACCCCGCTTTTCAAAAACGATCACATCACGCGCCGGATTTTCGGTGACTACATTTCCCGTTACGATTTCCAACGTTCCGTTGAAGACCGTTCGACGGTGCGCCTGGTTTATGAGAATCGGGGCGAGAAACTTGGCATTACCTATGCCGATCTGAATAAACGCATCCTGGAGAAGATTGAAGAGGCCAAACTGGATCCAGACAAGACGGCCAAACTTGAGAGCCTGCTTGGAAAGGATTACGAGGTGGTCACGGCTGACGACCGCCTTGATAAACTGGCCGATGATTTTGTGGACCATTGCTCTTTGCGCTGGCAGTCCGGTAAGTCCATGTTGGTCTGTATCGACAAGCTCACATGCGCCCGGATGCACCAGCGCATCCTGCCCCGATGGGTGAAAAAGATTGAGGCACTTCAGGTCGATGCCAACCAGGCAGCCATGGCGATGGCGGCGACCGCAGACCTGGACAAAAAGGAAGCCCTGCAGAAGGTCTGGGACAACCTCCGCGCGCGCGTCGCCTGGATGAAATCCACGCTTATCCACATCATTATCAGCGAAGCCCAGAATGAGGTAAAGGACTTCAAGAAGTGGGATTTCGATATTAAGCCGCACCGCGCCCTGATCAAACAGGGATTCGATGCCGCAGACGGTCAGCGCGTTCGGGTTGAAGATGCCTTTAAGGATCCGGAACATCCCTTCCGTATTGCCATCGTGTGCGCCATGTGGCTCACCGGGTTCGATGTTGAGTGTCTCTCCACCCTTTACATCGACAAGCCGATGCGGGCACAAAACGTCATGCAGGCCATTGCCCGGGCCAACCGCGTTTATGGCGACAAGGATTGTGGTGTCATCGTCGACTATAATGGCGTCATGAAGAGCATCCGGGAAGCGCTTGCCCAGTATGCGCTTGGCGATGCCGGTGATGAGAAGGGTGGAGGGGAAGAAGGTGGTGGCGGGAAAGACCCTGAGGTTGCCACGCCTATGGAAGACCTGATCAAATCTCTTGTGGATTCACTGAGTCTAACGGAGAAGTTTCTCCTCGACCGGAAGTTTGATGTTGCCCGGCTTCACGGTGCCCGTGGGTTTGACCGTATTGAGGCATTACGCGACGCCACCGATGCGCTCTACGTTAATGATGAGACCAAGCGCCGCTTTGAGATCATGGCTCGTGAGGTTTTTTCACGGTTCAAGACGCTTATTTCCGAGCCGGCCGTCTACGCCTATGCCGAGCGGCATGATAATATCGAGGCAGTCTATAAAAAATTGCAGGAGAACCGGGACAACGCCGATGTGACCGAAATCTTGAAAGAACTTCACAAGATCGTGAATGCGGCCATTAGCACTCAGGGTTCTGGGCGCGATCAGTCTGCAGGGCTGACCGTTGATCTCAGCAAGATCGATTTCGCCAAGCTTCGCGACGAATTTGCCAAACGCGCCCACCATAAATGCACGGTTCTTGCCGATATCCGTCAAGTGGTTGAGCAGCGTCTGGCCGCCATGCTGGCGAAGAACCCCCAACGCATGGACTACTACGCCAAGTATCAGGAGATCATTGCCGCCTATAACAGGGAGAAAGATCGTGCGACGGTTGAGCAGACCTTCGCCGACCTTTTTGATCTATCGTCGAAATTGGACGATGAACAGAAACGCGCCGTTCGGGAGGGGTTATCCGAAGACGAACTGGCCCTATTTGATCTCCTGCAACAGGAACAGCTCAGTAAAGTTGCCCGCGAACGGGTGAAGCAGGCGTCCCGGCAACTTCTCGCGTCGCTGACCGCGATTCTTGCGCACATGCAACAGTGGACCGCCAAGGAGCAGACCCAGGCCGAGGTAAAGACACTCATCCTGGATCAACTTTATGAAGCGCTGCCCATCCCGCCTTTCACTGAACAGGAAACTGACGCCGCGGCTGCCCGGATATACGATTTTGTATGGCAACGCTGCGCCGCTGGCCAGTCCTTCACAACCGTCTCCTGACCATATAAAACAAAAAACGCCATCTGAAGCGCTTCAGATGGCGTTTTTTAGGTTTCACTTACTTCAGCGGCGGGGGCTTCGGTAGATCTTTCAAGCAGGCCTGGGCCTTGGCGATTTCGTCATCCGGCAGAACGTAATCCGTCAGTTTGCCGTCAAAGAAGGCCTGATAGCCGCTCAAATCCATGATGCCGTGGCCGGACCAGTTCAGGACGATAACCTTTTCCTTGCCCTCTTCCTTGGCCAGGTTCGCTTCGCGGATGGCCATGGCTATAGCGTGTGACGTTTCGGGGGCGGGGATAAAGCCTTCCGCCTGGGTGAAGGCCATGGCGGCCCGGTAGCATTCCAGCTGGGGAATGGCCTGGGCTTCGATCAGGCCTTCGCGCAGGGCGTGACTGACCAGCGGGGCCATGCCGTGATAACGAAGTCCGCCCGCATGGATCGGGGCCGGCACAAAGGAGTGGCCAAGGCTATACATGGGTAACAGAGGCGTCATCATGGCGACATCCCCGGAATCATAGGCGAACTTGCCCTTGGTCATTTTGGGACAAGCTGACGGTTCGACGGCAATAACTTTGGGATTCCGGGTGCCTGCAATTTTGTCGGCCAGGAAGGGGAAGGCCATTCCCGCGAAATTGGAGCCGCCACCGGCGCAGCCGATAACCACGTCCGGATAAAGTCCAACTTTCTCGAATTGTTTTTTGGTTTCCAGTCCAATGATGGTCTGGTGCAGCAACACATGGTTCAACACACTCCCAAGGGCGTAACGGGTATCCTTGTGGGTGACACAGTCCTCGATCGCTTCACTGATGGCAATGGCCAGACTGCCGGGGCAGTTAGGGTCATTCTGCAGGATGGTGCGGCCGGCATTGGTCTCCTGGCTCGGGCTGGCCACGCATTGGGCACCCCAGGTCTGCATCATGATTTTACGCAAAGGTTTCTGTTCGAAACTGATTTTCACCATGTAGACTTTGCATTCCAGGCCGAACATCTGGCAGGCCATGGCGATCGAGCAACCCCACTGGCCGGCGCCGGTCTCCGTGGTGATGCGCTTGATGCCGAAGACTTTGTTGTAATAGGCCTGAGGCACGGCGGAATTGGGCTTGTGGCTGCCGGGGGCCGATACGCCTTCGTTCTTGTAATAAATCTTAGCCGGGGTTTTGAGGGCCTGCTCAAGCCGATAAGCACGGCAAAGCGGGCTGGGGCGCCACTGCCACAGGATTTGAAGGACTTCATCGGGAATATCGATCCAGCGTTTTGTGCTGACCTCCTGCTCAATCAGGTTCATGGGGAAGACGGGGGCAAGCATCACCGGGGTGATCGGTTTGCCGTCCGGTGTGACCGGGGGGGGCATGGCATGTGGGAAGTCGGCGGCGATATTGTACCACTGGCGCGGCATTTCATCTTCATTCAGAAATATTTTGATCTGCTTCATGGTTGTCTTCCTTCTGGTCAATAAGTTCTCTGCAAACAAAACAGGGTGGCATTATGGCGGAGGGGTGTTTCTATAGACAAGAGCAAAATAACGCCACTCAGCGGCGTTATTTTGATGCCCCCATAAATTCATTCTTTTTCCAGAAGCCGGACGTTTTAGTTCCGCCGGAAGTGATATAGGTGCCTTCGCCATGCATCATATCGTTCTGCCAATCGCCGCTGTATTGATCGCTTTCACCGAATTTGAAGGAGCCATGCCCGCTGACCAGATGGCCGCTTTTCCACTGGCCGGTAATTTGGCCGCCGTTATTGAAGGTGTAGGTTCCCTCGCCATTCATGGCGTCATTTTTCCACTGGCCAGTATATTTGTCGCCGTTGGCAAAGGTTTCGCTTCCAAGACCGTGACGGGCGTCATTGAGCCAACTGCCTTCATATTGAACGCCGGTTTGGGAGCCGCCAGGGATCGTTAGTTTGCCTTGACCATCCCTTTTCTTTGCGAGGAGCTGTCCCGAATAACGCGAGCCGTCCGAGAAAGTGATTTCCCCCTCATATCGTTTGGTGTAGGAGGGAATCTGGCCGGTGTAGCGGGCGCCGTTACTGAACTCTTGCGTTATTTTGCCTTCGGGTTCTGTGGCCGGTTGAACTGCAGGCTTCTGAATTTTGACTGGAGCGGGTGGCGGGGGTGTTTCTTTGGGAGTCGCCTCGACCTTTTTTTCAGGCTTCTTTGAATCATTAAATAGCCCCGCCACGAAAGATGGCTTGTGGGGCTTCATGGCTTCCAGTGCGGATTTGGAATTGCGTTCCTCGGCAACCGCCTGAGCTGTCTGGCTATTGTTATCGGTCAGGGTGAGATCCGCCCCATTTGTGATGAGGAGCGCCACGATATCACCTGCATCTGTATAGGCTGCCCAATGAAGCGGAGTAAAACCAGTCGTTGCCTTGGAGTTGACTGTGGCGCCAGCTTGAATCAGGATTTTACATAGGGCATAGTTTTTATTGTAAGCGGCCCAATGGAGTGAGGTGGAGCCCTTGGCGGTGACGGCATTCACATTGGCGCCTTTTTTGATGAGATATTTCGCCATCTCGTGGAAATCCTTGTTTACAGCGCAATGCAGGGGGGTCAGGCCGCCTTCGGTGGCTAAATTGACGTTGGCTCCAGCCTCTACGAGGGCTTTGACTATATCCAGATTGCCTTGAATGGCGGCGAGAATCAGGGGGGTGGTGTTATTGGCGTCCTGAGCGTTCACGCTGTTAGTGTCGGCTTCCTTCAGTAGTAAGCGAACCTTGGAGAGATCCTGCTCTTTGATGGCGTTGTGAAGGGGAGCGGCTTCACCACGAAGGGCGGTACCGCCCAAAACAGTCAGGGCGATGATGGACAATGCTAAGGTTTTGATCATGGACACTCCTTTTTTAAAAACTCTTTCTCGACAAGAGAGGAGAGTAGGATAAGACTATAGTCCCCGAAATGCAAGTAGGGGGGTTGGGAAAGGGCGCACATGATAGCGATTGTAGACTATAAGGCTGGAAATCTCACCAGTGTGAAGCTGGCTTTTGAAGCGATTGGTGTGGAAGCGGTTATAACCGATTGTCCGGAAATTATTCATGGAGCAGAGCGGGTTGTCTTTCCTGGCGTTGGTGCGGCGGGCGCGTCGATGCATAATCTGGCCGAGTTGAATTTGATCGATGTGTTGCGCACCGTGGTGAGGCGGGGAACACCCTTTCTGGGTATTTGCGTCGGAATGCAGGTGTTGTTTGATCGGTCCGAGGAAAATGGGGGTACCTCCACGTTGGGCTTTATTCCCGGAGAGGTGCGGTTGTTCCGCCCGGTGAACCCGGCAGATAAGGTGCCGCAAATCGGGTGGAATGCCGTGCGGTTCTGCCGTTCGCACCCGGTGTTTGCCGATGTGGAAGATGAAACCGAGTTCTATTTTGTGCACAGTTACTATCCGACAACGGTGAATCCGATCGATAGTGTGGGAATGACCGATTATGCCGGTGTTGAATTCACCTCCGTAGTGGGGCGCGATAACCTTGTTGCGACCCAGTTCCACATTGAGAAGTCGGGGCGGGTTGGATTGAAAGTGTTTGAAAACTTTAGCCGATGGGATGGAAAATGCTGACGAAACGAATCATTCCCTGCCTGGATGTCCGGAATAAGAAAGTCACAAAGGGCGTCAAATTTCAAAACAATGTCGTTCTGGGTGATGCGGTTGAATTGGCGGCAAAATATTATGACGAGGGCTGTGATGAGTTGGTGTTTTATGACATCACGGCATCCGCCGAGCGGCGCCCGATTGATATCGAAATGGTGAAGGCCGTGGCGCGCGCTATTCATATTCCCTTCGCGGTGGGCGGCGGGATTTCCAATCTGGCCGACATGTCGCGCGTGCTGCTGGCAGGCGCCGAGAAGGTTTCGGTCAATTCCCTGGCGGTGGTAAATCCGCAGATTATTGCCGATGGGGCGAAGGCGTTTGGTTCACAGTGTATCGTTTTAGGAATGGATCCCGTGCGTGTGGAGAACGATCCCCGTTTCCCCAGTGGTTACGAGGTCACCACGCGCGGCTTCCGCGAGCGCACGGGTATGGATGCGCTGGCATGGGCGCGGCAGGCAGAGGATCTGGGTGTGGGAGAGATTGTGGTGAACTCGGTGGATGCGGATGGGATGAAGACGGGCTTCGAGCTCGGCTTGACGCGCATGATTGCCGAGGCCGTCCGGATTCCTGTTGTGGCGTCAGGTGGGGCGGGCAAACCGTCGCATCTGGCGGATGCGTTCACGATCGGGAAAGCCGATGCCGCCATCATTGCCGGTATGATTCACACGGGCGAATATACCATCCCGCAAATCAAGCAGGAGTTGATTGCCGCAGGGATTCCTATTCGGAAGAAGTGGTAGAAGACAGTGAGCAGTTAACAGTAGGCAGTTGACAGTAAACAGTAATTATTTTTTTTCTGCTCACTGCTCACTGCTCACTGCTCACTGCTCACTGCCCACTGCCCACTGCTCACTGCCCACTGCCCACTGCCCACTGCTCACTGCTCACTGCCCACTGCCCACTGACTTCCGGCGCCACTAGCGACA
>JBAWZF010000038.1 GCA_037143175.1 bacterium | reverse complement strand
CACTGGCAACTGCTCACTGGCAACTGCTCACTGGCAACTGCTCACTGGCAACTGCACACTGCTCACTGACTACAGCGTTGCCCCAAAAGCCATTACCGCGTCCAACTCCGTGGCAAGCTTCTTGACAAACTCCTGACTCGCGGGAGCATTAAGCCTGAAAATTGCCATCGATTGATCTGTCTGGGGATGATGGGAATGCCGCACATCCTCAATGTTCAAGTGTGCCTCTGCGAGTGCCGCACCGATATGACCAACCACACCCGGGCGATCCTTGTACTGGAAGCAGACCACATGCCCCTTGGGCTCAAAGTAAAGCTTGTCGAACTGATTGATACGGGAAATCATTATCGTTCCCTCGGCCACGGTGCCTCGCACACTGACCTGGCGCAACGTGGAAACATCCAGCGAGCCCGTCAAATCCACCGTCATGGAGCTGGCAAATCCTTTACGCTCATCCGTATCCCGGCTCTGGTAGTTAACCCCGCGACCTTCCAAAAACTTTTCCGCAGCTTTGGGATCCATGGTGCAGTCGATTTCCTTCCAGAGCGCTGACACAACGGGAACAATCAACCACCCCTTGAAGGGCTTGAGAGCCCCATAACAACTGGTCTCAATTTGCTTGAGATTAGTCTCTTTACCCAACACCAGTCCCGCGACCCGACCAATCGTATTGGCAAGATCACAATACGCCTGGTCCAACCCTTCAGGAATGTCACGATTTACAATGAATGAAGTGATCCCCTTCTCGTCCAACTCAATCAACTGTTCAGCCGCCCGCTTGGCCGCCATCAAGTTAGCCTCTTTGGTACTGGCTCCCAGATGCGGAACCATAATATCGGCAATGTCAGCCACCGGTTTCGGCCCCGCCTCATCCTTGGGATAAACATCGTTCAGAAAGCGCAAGCCCTTCTCCGCCTTGATCTTGCGCAGGGCTTCCTCATCAATCACACCCGCACGGGCGCAATTAATAATGGTTGCACCTTTCTTCATGACACCCAGAAGTTTTGTGCTGATCAGTTTTTTGGTTTCAGGAGTCTCGGGGATATGGAGCGATACATAATCCGACTTGGAAAAAAGCGTCTCAAGATCCACCAGTTCCACATCCATCTGCGCAGCACGTTCAGGTGAAATCAAGGGATCATACCCGAGAAATTTGCAGCCGAACCCCGACAACCGTGTCACGACCAGACGTCCGATATTACCCAACCCCACGATTCCGACAGTCTTCCCGGACACCTCGCGCCCCATGAATGCCTTCTTCTCCCACTCCCCAGCACGGCAGGACGCATCGGCTTTGATCAAATGACGGGCGTCGGCAAGCATGAGAGCAATGACCTCTTCAGCAACCCCATTCGAATTAGCCCCGGGTGTGTTCATCACATCAACCCCTTTCTTGCGGGCATATTTGGTATCAATGGTATTGTAGCCTGCTCCAGCACGAATCACGACTTTGAGCTTTGGCAGCGTATCCATAAGCGGCGCCGTTACGGCTTCGCTACGGACAATCAGGGCATAGGCATCAGGGTGCTTGGCACATAATGCCGTGATGTCACCACTATCATCCTGAAACACCTCATAATGGCCATTCGCCTTCAACAAATCTTGAGCGACTTTATCCAGCTTGGTCGGGATCAATACTTTCTTCATATTTATTCTCCAAAATCCAATCTTCTCGATGGGATTTCTTATTCAAAGCTCCGCAAAGAAAAACAGCATTATACGTCTTCACGCCACCAAATCAAGAAGCCGATTCTCAGGCTTTTTTACGTCGGCGTGCACCGGTTTTTGCTGCGGGTAGTGTTGTATTAAAACACAGTTCCACAACATCTTTAAACGTCGCAACAAAATGGGGTTTCAAGCCCTTACGGATGTGCGCAGGTAATTCCTCAAAATCCTTTTGATTCTCTTTCGGAAAAATCAAGTCATTCACTCCCGCGCGCTTCGCGGCGATAGTCTTTTCCTTCAAACCCCCAATCGGCAGAACAAATCCGGTCAGAGTCAACTCACCCGTCATTGCATAATGCGCCCGGATTGGTTTTTGTATGGCCAGGGAATACAGTGCTGTGGCCATGGTAATCCCGGCCGAGGGGCCATCCTTGGGAGTTGCTCCCGCCGGCACATGAAGATGAATGAAGTTCTTCTCAAAGAACTCTTTCGCCTTCTGGTTTCCCGTAAGAAATGACCGGACATAGGTATAGGCTATTTCAGAAGATTCCACCATCACACTTCCAAGCTGACCCGTCTGCTTGAAACCCGGGTTCTTGGCTTCAACCTGGGTCGCCTCAATGTACAAGGTGGACCCTCCCATTGAAGTCCAGGCCAACCCCATAACCACCCCCACCCGCGGTTTCTTGTAGGGATCCGTCTCAGAAAAGACCCGTTTACCAAGGAGTTCAACAACCCCCTTAAGAGTCACGTCCACCCGCTGCATTTTCTTCTCAACAATCAGCTTCGCGGCCTTGCGACAAAGCTTCTTGATATGGTTTTCCAGTCCGCGCACACCCGGCTCACGAGCATAACCGTCTATAATCTCCTTCAGCGCCACATCAGCAATCATCAACTGCTTCGACTGAAGTCCATGCGCTTTCAATTGCTTCGGAATCAGGAATTTACGGGCAATCTGGATTTTCTCCTCCAATATATACCCCGCCAACTTGATCACCTCCATACGATCCAGCAATGGCGCAGGAATGGTATCAAGCTGGTTCGCCGTGCAAATAAACAGCACGTTGGATAAATCAAAACGCACATCGAGATAATGGTCGAGAAAGTCCTTATTCTGCTCTGGATCCAGTACCTCCAGTAATGCGGAAGCAGGATCCCCATGATAACTGGCACCAATTTTATCCACTTCATCCAGCATAATGACGGGATTCTGTGTTTTGCATACCTTGATTGCCTGAAGGAATTTACCCGGCATGGCTCCAATGTAGGTACGCCGGTGCCCCTTGATTTCAGCTTCATCACGCATGCCGCCCACCGAGAACCGATAGAATTGACGCCCGATACTGCGGGCAATGGATTGCCCGATAGAGGTCTTTCCCACCCCGGGCGGCCCAACAAAACAAATAATTGAACCGGAAATATTCCCTTTGAGAATGCCAACCGAGAGGAATTCCAGAATGCGATCTTTTACGTCGTCCAGTCCGTAGTGATCTGTATTCAGGATCGACCCTGCTTTTTTGATGTCGTAGCTGTCCTTGCTGAAAACGCCCCAGGGCAGCGATGTCAGCCAATCCACATAATTTCGACTGACGGCAAATTCCGGAGAGTGGGGCTCCATAACCCCAAGCTTATTCATTTCCTCGTTGATGCGCTCCTGGGCCTCATCCGTCAAGGTCAACTTGGCCAGACGCTCCTTGAATTCATCCAGTTCCGTTTCCTTGCCTTCCTTGACCAATCCCAGCTCTTTCTTGATCGCCTTGAGCTGTTCACGAAGAAAAAAGTCGCGCTGCTGCTTGTTTACTTTTTCCTCAATCTGCTTATTGATCTTTACCTGAAGGCGGGAGATATCAATTTCCTTCTTGAGCAATAATAAAACCTTCTCGATCCGAACTCGAATGCCAAAGGCTTCCAACACATCCTGCAGGTCTTTTCCGCCCGCCGTGGTCATGGCGGCAGCAAAATCCGCCAGACGACCCGGCTCTTTGATGTTGGAACGGTTCAAGAACAGATTCAGCTCTTCCTTGAAGAGAGGATTGAGCTGCAGCAATTCCTTGATTGCCGTTATGACGGATAGGGAGTAGACCCGCAGTTCATCATTATCGTCCAAATCAGTTTCAACAACGTAATCTGGGTTGACGACAATATAGGGATCCTCCGTGATCACATTTTTGATCCGAAAGCGATCCAGCACCCCCACCATCACTTGTAAAGGCCCTTCAGACGAATTTTGATTGATCTGTAGAATTTCGGCAATGACACCCACCTCGAAAAGCTCTGCGGCATGCCGGGGGATATGCCGATCCTCTTCCGAATCCACATTTCTGGCCAATACCAAACCAATAAACTTGGACGATGACTCCGCCGTCTTGACCAACATCTCCTTCAGCGCCGCATCCTCCACGCTCAGGGGCACCATCATCTTGGGAAAAAATGGACGATTCAACAGAGGAATAATCGGCAGGGAACTCGGAAAAACAAAGCGGGTGGGCATAATCGTCTTGTTGTCCGCCTTCCGGCCCTGATCCTGCCCCACAACTTCAACATCCTGATCTGACTTAATATCAGCCATAACGCACCTCTTTCATCACGCATCCGTTTGTCTGCATTATGACGCCAAGTACGCCGGAATCAAGTGCAACCTAATATTGATTTAAGTCGTAAGAGGTTACAAAGCTGATGAATGGTTCTACTTTCCGAATCGCATTGTTCGACTTTCGAAATCGGCATACTGAGGCAGTAGCGCCGCATATACCGCCGTCGAACCCGGAGTGGGTAGAACCTCGCCCGACTCCAGAGTGTTGGTAAATCCGGCCACAACCTGAGCCCAGGAAAGAGGTTGCCCCATCGCCTTTTGCCAGGCATGGGCCGCGCGTAAAGCGGCCCCAAGGGCCGCCGTCTTTGAGACTTCAAATTGGTGCACCGGACAACCCATCACGTCCGCCATCACTTGCAAAATCGCGCGCTCCTTCGAGCCGCCACCCGTTGCACGTATGGAGGTTGGCTGAATCCCCATCCATTGGGAATGAAGTTTCATACTCATCATCTGCGCTTCCACCACGGCACGACAGTTCGCCGCCGCATTCGCCGGATCCAGCTTGAACCGGTACACTCCCGGCGTCAAAACCCTGGGTACAATTTCCGGCTCGAACCACGGCAACATAAGCCCGCCCCCGTTACCCGGAGCCGTTGCCGTCAGCGCCGCCGCAAAACCGCGCCAATCCAACCCGTACGCATCCTTCACTTTTTCGCGTGCTAAAGAGCCATTCTTGAAACAGATCAACGTCATATATTCACCAGTCGGGGAAACAAACACATGACCTTCTCCGCGCGGATCCGTATGACAGACCGCCATGGTTCCAAAATAGGTATCACTCGTGCCAAGGCTGATTGCCACCATTCCGGACTCAACCAAGCCGGTCCCAATCACACTGCAGGGGTTATCCCCGGACCACACCACCGCCACGGCTTTCGGATTCAAACCATATTTTTGTGAAAAATAAGGACTGACAGGCCCTATCGGAGTCCAAGGCTCAGCCAAAGGGGGAAGTTTTTTCGCCAGGCCCGGCGCCGTTGCGTCAAGTGCCTTGGCATGCCACTGGCGCTGATGAATATCCATCAAATTCATGCCCGCGCCATCCCCTTGATCAATCGGCGCCACACGCCCTGCCAGCAGCGAAGCCATAAATGAACTGACCAGGCTGATTCCATCCGTGGCCTCGTAAGCACCGGGTTCCGATTTGAAAAATTTCCGGATTTGGGGCCCCGTGAATCGTTCAAACGCCGCTGAACCTGTGGCTTCCGCCATGGCTGGGGCACCCCCCAGGGCCTTCTGGATTTCGGCACATTCAAGACTGGTTGAGGAATCCATCCAAATGGGTGATGTCGCCCTGGAAAAACAATGAGCCAATTGTTCCTTTAATGACTTCCTGGAATCGAGACCGGCCAGTACTCCGGGAAGTGTGGCGTTACAATAAACCGAGCCGTGTTGCTGGCCGGAGCCCGCCACAGCACGAACATCGCCAAGCGCCACACCATCCTGTTTCAATTGGGCCATCAACACATCCAGCGCTTCGACCCACATCAGCGGTGGCGCATGGACCACGGCCGGATCCTGACTGCGCAAGACTCCGTTCTGCGTACCGTAGCCAGGCAAAGTTTTGTCGAAATTCAGCGACACTTCATGGACAATCCGCCTGGTTGCCAAATCCACCACTACTGCAGATAGGCTCTGCGTACTTGAATCCAAACCCAAAAATAGATCGCTCATGAATTGCTCCTCACCCTGATCGCCTTACCACAACACCAAAAAAAAGCCCCGGGGAGAATCCCGGGGCTTTCCAACTTTGTTCAGATATAATCGTTGATGATCTGCTCGAACAGCTCCTGCTGCCCGCTGATCTGCGCCGGCTCACCGGCTTTCTTCGCGTAGTCGCGGAGACCCGCCAACGTCATCTTACCCTTTTCGAAGTCACGGCCCTTGCCGGCATCGAATGATGCATAACGTGCTTTGCGCATTTGCAGGTAGGAAGACTCCTTCAACATGCGGCTCGCAACCAATAAGCCCCTGGCGAAAATATCCATTCCCCCAATATGAGAGATGAACAGATCGGCGGCATCCGTCGAGTTACGACGTGTCTTGGCATCAAAGTTCACACCGCCCTTGGTAAAACCACCCGCCTGAATGATGACCAGCATGGCCTCCACCACTTCATACAGATTGGTGGGGAACTCATCGGTATCCCAACCGCTCAGGTAGTCACCCTTATTGGCATCAATGCTGCCCAACATGCCGGCATCTGCCGCACACTGCAATTCATGCGAGAACGTATGCCCGGCAAGAATGGCGTGATTCACCTCAATATTGATTTTGAAATCCTTCTCCAGACCATAGGCACGCAGGAAACCGATGACCGTCTCGGAATCAAAATCATACTGGTGCTTGGTCGGCTCTTTCGGCTTGGGCTCGATCAGGAAGGTTCCGCGGAATCCCTGCTTGCGCCCATAATCACGAGCCATGGTCAGAAACATCCCGAGATGCTCTTTCTCACGCTTCATGTTGGTGTTGAAAAGGGACATGTAGCCCTCACGGCCACCCCAGAAAACATAATTCTCACCGCCCAGGGCAATCGTGGCATCAATGGCGTTCTTCACCTGCGTGCCGGCATGGGCCACCGCGGTAAAGTCCGGATTGGTTGAGGCGCCATTCATATAACGGGCATTGGAGAACACATTGGCCGTCCCCCACAACAGTTTGATCCCAGTCGCCTTCTGACGCGCCTTGGCTTCTTCCACCATCACGGCCAAACGCGACTCAATCTCAAAGACCGACCCATCCCCCACCACATCGGTGTCATGGAAGCAGTAGAATGGGACCCCAACCTTGCTCATAAATTCAAAGGCCGCGTCCATACGCGCCAGATTGCGATCCATCACATTTTCATGCTTGTCCCAGGGGAACACCTTGGTGCCCGGACCAAAGGGATCACCCCCAGCACCACACAACGTATGCCAGTAGGCCACAGCAAAGCGAAGGGCTTGCTGCATCGGCACGCCGTTGACTTTCTGAGCGGGATTATACCACTTGAACGCAAGGGGATTCTTGGACTTCGGACCTTCAAATGGAATCTTACCAATTCCGGGAAAAAATTCCTGACTGCCTTTGTAGTATTTCATAGTGATCCTTTTGGGTTGTTTCGAGACAGTTTCTAATGTTTCGTTATTAAGTCAATTCAAAAAAGTTCAGAGCCGGTCCATCAACGCCGCCACCCCGCCCAGCCGCTTGTCGACCGTGGTGCGCTCGATACGGCAGCCCTCAAAAGAAGGGCGCAACGAGTGGCTTCGCACTTTGTCGCAAAAGGTGCCCAACACGCTGTCCCTCGCATCAAAGAGTGAGCCATGCACCAACACCAGTTCGGGATTAAACACATTGATAATCATGCCCACACCCCTGGCCAGGTTATCCAAGGCATCATACATCAACTCGGAGGCGTTCCAGCGCCCTTCCCTGACGGCCTTAACGGCGGCTTCAATATTGATTTTCCGCCCTGCCTGTCGCGAGACGTTCCGGGTGAAAGCCAGGTCAGTTGCCACCGTTTCCAGGCAGCCCCGGTTGCCGCAACCGCAGGGTTCCCCTGCCGGATCAATCGTCATGTGCCCCAATTCTCCGCCAAAACCGCGACTCCCCGTCACCAGCCGGCCTCCGCTCACAACCGCCATCCCGAGCCCGTCGCAGATATCCACCACTGCGAAATTATCAATTCCCCGGGCGGCGCCAAACATCCGCTCCGCAATGCAAAAACCATGTTCTTCCTGATGCAATAACACAGGTACTTTCACCCGCTGCTCAAGATCCAAGCCGGGCTGACACCCATCCAGAAAATGCAGATTCGGAGACAAAGCGATCCGCTGGTCAGCATCAAGGACTAAACCCGGCACACTGAAGCCTACCCCCAGGCAAGGGGCTGGCGCCATTTCCCGCACCCGAACCACCTGTTCGGCGAGCTTGGTCATGAAATTGCCGTAGGTATGCGGAGTGGAAAAGGAGACTGAGCGGTTTGGGTCCAAGACCCCATCGAGCCCTGTTGCGGTGACATGGGTGTCGCGGATCCCCACCATCACGCCAATCACCTGTGCCCCTTTTCGGGCGGGCCGATATACCGCGGCAGGCCGCCCTGAGCTACGCTGGAGTTCGGGATCACACTCCACTAGCCCGGCACGCTCAAGACTCTCCATCAACCGTGACATCGTCGGCGCGCTGATACTGGTCCGCCGCACCAACTCTGCCCGTGATACCGGCCCTTCCTGCCAGAGCAGATCCATAATCCTCCGGGCATTGATCTGACGGAGAAGTGAAGGCACCACCCGGGCATGCCCGGAATGCTGCACCCCCACGGAGGACAAATTTGCGCCCGCTGCCATCTTTCGATCCCTGCTATGCCTCATACTGTTTCTCCCTGGGGAGACACATAACAGCACATCGGGAATAGTGGCAATGCTTAAATACCGCTCCAAATCAAGGAGATCGCCGGGGAGCTTGGATTTTGCGACGAATATCACTTCTCAAAGCGTTTTAAGCAATGGTATGGCCAAGCCCCTTCCCACCATGCCTCGACCGGAATGAAACGATCGTAATCAAGCCAGTTCGGTCTTCAATTCCGCGATCATCCGCTCTACACGGCGCCCATACTCAACATAGTTGCTGAACTTGACCGCTTCCGAGGAGGTGATGTTGGCATCATGGAACACCACCGCCAGATGCGGCTCAATCGAAATCCCGCCCTCATACCCTCGACTCAGGAGGTCTTTCAGGATACGCCGGACATCCCCATTGCCTTCCCCGGCATGTGTGAAAATCTGTTTTTGGGTAGCTTCGACCCATGTGCCATCCTTGATATGCACATACACCACGTGTTCCTTCACGTGCGAATAGAACTCCCAAGCTGACTGGCGCGGCCAGGGTTTGGGCTTGGCGTAATCGG
The DNA here is from genome assembly GCA_037143175.1 of bacterium. Classification (NCBI taxonomy): domain Bacteria; species bacterium. Next base: position 18,057 of record JBAWZF010000038.1, on the reverse strand, counting down.
CAGTAAACACCGGGTTACCCGTATCAAAGACAAGCTTCATCCCCGGCACATTCTCCAGCATGCGCAGCGTGTAAGTCCACCCCATGCCGCCATAATTCATACAGTTTTCATGGACCGGCGTGATCCCGGCATCGGTGAACATCGCTTGAAGTTCACGCAGGCGGCGGAATCGCTCCTCCTCCATCTGGTCATCCGGAGCACGATCCGGCAAAACAGCAAAGCTCATGATGCGGACCAACTTGGTCCCGAGCCGCTGCATCCGGGGAATGGCGCGCCGGGTTTCGGCCAGAGATGAGTCCATGGGGTCAGTGATCTTCTTTCCCCAATTGGCTATCGCCGAACCGAAGCAATTGATTTTGACACCCGCGTCGGACAATTTTCCCGCCACACGATCAAAGTCCTCATCGGATAAATCGTGAATATTTTTCCCATCCACATTCCGGGACTCAATATTCGACCAGCCCAACTCCCGGGTGGCCTTGATCTGGCCTTCAATCCCCACAGCGGCTTCATCCGCAAAACCAGTTAAATATAACATCGCTTTGCTCCTTATTTCTGGACCGATTTACTCAAATCATGGCTGACGATTTCACGGGTCTTTTTAACAAACCGCGAAGCTTTGATTTTCTTCTTCAGCATGCGCTCATACGCGGCGGCATTCAAGGGCATCTCCACGGTTTCTCCGATTTCCGAAGAATAGAGCATGGCATTCCCGAGTTCAACGGACTTGATTCCCTCCCGGGCGGGGGCAATCAATTTAGCACCAGTCGAAATGGCATCAATAAAGTTTTGAAGCACTTCGAGATGCTGTCCGCCATATCCGGAGACGGGAATCTGGATATCCCAAACTGGAGGGGAACTGAAGGATTCAGGGCAGTCCCTCAGAAAATCAGAGACGGAAACCTCGGTGCGGATAAAGCGCAGATCACCATTCTCAAGAGTGAGCCGCCCATATTCACCGGCAATCTCCAGTCGATTCACGCCCGGTGCCTCACCTGTGGAGGTAATAAACACCCCGGTACACCCATTCTTATACCCCAGATGCGCTGTGACTTCGTCTTCAACTTCGATATTATGCTTACGCCCGATGCTGCAAAAGCCGCGCACCCGATCAGGCATGCCAAACAACCATTGCCAGAGATCCAAATTGTGAGGACACTGGTTCAGCAACACCCCGCCACCTTCACCAGCCCAGGTCGCACGCCAGCCACCCGACGCATAATAACTCTCTGTCCGGAACCAGTTCGTAATCACCCAGGTAATACGATCCAATTTACCAAGATCGCCGCGTTCAAGCATCTGCTTGATCTTGATGTAGTGGGGGTCGGTACGCTGGTTGAACATGGCGGCAAAGATCTGCCCCTTCTTCTGGTGGGCCGCAATCAATTTTTCGCAATCCGCCTTGTGCACGGAAATCGGCTTTTCCACCAGCACATGAATGCCGGCTTTCAAGGCATCAATTCCAACGGTTGTATGACCATAGTGGGGCGTCGCAATGAGAACGGCATCACACACCTTGGCCTTAAGCAGTTCCCGGTGATCGGTAAAAGATGCACAATGATAGGTGGTAGCGGCCTGATCCGCCCGCTCCTTGATCACATCGCACACAGCGATGAGTTCAACATTTTTCGCCCTGGCAAGGTTTTCCAGATGCCCCCGCCCCATCATACCAACACCAATAACCCCAATCTTAACTTTACTCATAAACTGCAGACCTCGTAAATTAATATGAAATATTGCCAAAGATACACTTATTACTAAATCACTTCAGACCGTTTACACCTGTATTATTTAGCGGAATTTATTAAATAACTCGCAGAACTTTACTGCTAAACCCCTTTAATTGTCTATTTGATAACTGGCCAATTATATGTGTAATATGGCCATACACACATAAATAAAAGGGTACAGAAATTCAAAGAAAAAACCTTCGTTCACACTGGAACGATGGGCGAGTTTGAGCCACCGATAAAAACCACGGCAACGGTGGTTTCGCGCTGGGGCCCTGGCGATAACTTCACCAGACAGGATCGGAACAATGTATCACTGAGCTTGGTGACCTTTGGAAATGCCACCTTCGAACAAGATGGGCGCCGTGGCGTGGCGGGACAAAACACCATTTTCATTGCTCATAAGGGAAGCAGTCAGGATCACCTGTGCTGAATGCTTATCAACGGCCTATCCGGACAGCCTCCGTCAGGCCATGGAATTTGCACAGGCCACCGTCCACCGTCCGGTCCGATTACAGGAGATCGCGGCGGCAGCAGGTCTATCTGTACGTCATTGCACGCGACTGTTCAAAGAACATACCGGGCTCTCCCCCATACAGTTCTGCATTCAACAACGCATGGCCATGGCGGAAAATCTTGTCATCAACACGAGCGAACCGTTTAAGCAGGTGGCGATGTCGTTGGGCTACGAAGATGCCCTGAATTTCTCGGTGCAGTTTAAACAACACTTCAAAATGAGCCCGCGCCACTACCGGGAAAAGGCACGTGGACGCTAAAAGCATCAGGGGGCAAGGTGGGCTTGGGACACCACTCCACAGCATCAGCTCCGCTGACGGCGGATTTCGTAAAAGAATATTCCTGCGGCCACGGCGGCATTCAAGGACCCAATGTGACCGGTCTGGGGGATTTTCACGACATCACTGCATTTTCTCAGAAGATCAGTTCCCGGCCCGACGCCCTCATTCCCGATCACTATCGATATCCCCTGCTTGAAATCGTAATCCATAATGTTGCTATCTGCCTTTTCACTGGCCGCAACAACCTTGATGCCTCTTGCCTTTAACCGTTCCACCAAGGCTTCCAGTTCCGGTACCCGGACGATAGGCAACCGGTTCACAGCTCCGGCGGAACTGCGCACCACCATGCTGGTGACGCCCACTTGACCAGACTCCGAAATGAATATGGCATTTGCACCAAAAATCTCCGCCGATCGAATAATGGCACCAAAATTGTAAGGATCCTGTATTCCATCCAAAACAACACAAAAGGGAGAGGAGGGCAAAGCGGCCACAACGGTCGCCTCATCGGCGTATGGGAAATCAGTCATCCGCGCCAGATAGCCCTGATGCTCGCTTGAGTGACAAAGCTGAGTCAACTCATCGGGGTCAGCAAGGACGGGAGTCAACCGCTGGCGGGCCGCCAGGGCCTGGGCCTGCTCCAACTGCGAGGAGGTCAGGAGGCGGGACAGATAGAGATCCACAATCTCCCATCGCCCCGCCGCCAAAGTCTCCACAACGGAATTGCGTCCCCAGATCCAGCACTTCTGATGACTACCGAGAAGTCGCTTCTTCCCTTTACCCCGTTTGTGTCGTTCCATAATCCACGAATACCCGGATTATCGTTTGAGACGTGCCGCCTCAAACGCAGGGTCGATTACCGGCATATCCTTGGCAAAGAAATCCTTGGAAGCCTTGACCACATCCTCGGTCACGTCAACCTTGACACTAAAGTAGGGAAGATTGGGTCCCGTCGTCAGCACCACATCCGCACCCCGTTTCAAGGCGACCTGATTGATATACTGGCCCAACCGTTTCCGGAAAGATGCTACCGCAAGGTTATCAAACTGCTGAAGGGCACTCTGCAAGGGCCCAATGCTCTGACTGAACTGCTCATCCCCGGCCTTCATCTGGGCAACAATTTTATCCTTCTCCGTGGCCGTTTTGGCTTCAGCCATCTTGTCCTGGAGGGATTTCATGCGAATCTTGTACGCCTGCAGCAGCTGGTTTGCCTTCACAAAGGAATCCAGTTTCTGGCGTTCCTTCTCAATCTTCTGCAGCGCACCGACATCCTTGAATACACGATCCACGTCGACCACGGCGACCTTGTGGGGATTCATAAAGAACACACTCCACGCCAGCAGCCCCAACAACACGATCACATACATCACTTCATACCAGCGAATCTTCCGTCCTTCATTCATTTCCATAACGACTCCTTTACGGTTAATTAAACAATCAGAAGATAAGATGCGGGATGGGGTTCAAGAATTCAAGCCTCAATCCACCCTACTCACACGGCTTCAGCACCCACCGCCTAAGCTTCCCAATTCGGCTTTCCCTACACGGGCAAGGCTGGCTTCCAGTTGCTTGGCAAACTCTACCGGACGGGATTTGTCTTACCCGCTGGATTCCCATCGCCAATTTCAGTTGTCAGTTATCTCCTTATTTCTCTAACAACCTCCCTTCGCGCTGTCCTTATCCTGGCGCGACCTAATCGTAATCGTAATCGACTGCCCCGGAAATGATTACGATTACAATTAGATTACGATTAGGAGTAAGAATACAACCCAATCCTCACCGGATCTTGAATACGCTTCCCGACATCAACCCGTCGTACAATTGAATCTCTTGCGCCCTGGATAACCCGGACGGAACACCCGTGGTGATCCGGATATTGTCGAGCGCAAGGTTGCCATCCAGACTATCGCCCTGGAAACTGTTGTAATTAGTAATCGCCCCACCAGCAGGGAATGGCACCTGCTGAAGCACCAACTTACCGCCAACGAATACAGACGCTCGATAGCTCTCATAGTTCAGGAACACCGAAACACGGGTGTAGGAACCTGTGGCCAGCGGGTCTACGGGACCGCTCCCATCCAGGTAATTGCTGCAGACCGCCCAGTTCCCCGCGTTCCACACATTCAGGTACCCATCCGGCCCAACGTAGCTCAGGAAGGTGTAACGATTCGTGTCGAACGCAAAGGGGGCCTCACCCCACGACGGACGAATATAGTAATCAGTCCAAACTTTGGCAGTGCTTGCCGCGGCAACCCGATTGGAGAGGGTCGCATTCGCCGGCATCAGTGCCGCTGTCGAATTCGCGACCCCTTGCCCATCCCTGACCAGAATCCCCGTACTTGAAGCTCCCCACCCACGGAATCCCAGATTAGCCATCTGGGTGCCATCCGCATAGAGTTCGAAGTCATCAATGAAATCCAACCCCGCCGTCGCCTGCGTACCCCATGTATTGGTGATGCTGAAGGTTCCGGTCATGTCAACCCCAGCCGACGTAACGAGCAACCGCCCACCGGAAAAGTCGAGGTGCCCGGTTCCATTGGTTGGCACGCTCAGGACTGTTGCCACGGTCACGGTGCTGGCGCCGGAGACCTGAACGGAACCGAGGACCGTGGCTGAACCGACGTTCACAGAACCGCCGAAGGTCACAGCGGCATTCGCACTCACGGAGAGATTGCTGCATGTCATGGCCTGATCGAACGCCACCTGGGCATTCGCGCCAATGGTAATATTACTCCACACCGTCGCGCCTTGAAACACCACGTTCATCCCCGCCCCGATCGTCAGACTACCGCTGTTGGTAAAGGCTTGCCTACCAAACGTCATGCTGCTGGAAACGGTAACATTCTCCGCATACTGCCCGGCATAGACGTAGAGCGCATCCCGGGCACGCCAGGCGTTCAGCGCCGCCTGAATGGTGCCATAACAGGGATACCCGGAACCACTGCCCACATACTGGATCCGCGCCACATAGCCGTAGGTCTGGAGTTCGTTGCCGTCAGCCATCGTGTCGCCATTGCGGTCATGGGTCAGGCGCGCAGGGTCATAGGTTGCCTGGATCCGGACATCATCCAGCCAGGCATCGCCATCCGCCTCGTTATACCTGAATGAGCCGTAATCGTTGAAGGGATTCAGGAACGGAAGATCCTGAACCACCACCCGGTCGTTGACCAGGATCGCCACCGTCTGGCTCGGGAAGTTCTGATAGACGGAAATGTCCGCAAAGGCGCTGGTGGAAACCTTCGACACCGGCTGGCCCCAGACGTCATTACTGCAGGTCAACCACCCCCCGTTAGTCCATACCATGAGATACCCATCGAGCCCAAAGTACTGGAGGACAGAGACACCGCTGGTGGCGCTCAAATCATACACCTCCCCAAGGAACGGCGTGATCCGGAAATCCGTCCACACAACACCCGCATTCGTCACCGCCACAGTATTCGTCAAGACAGATCGCGTGGGAATCAAGACGGAATTGCTGGGAGAGACGTATTTTGTATTCACCACCATCACGCCCGCATCGGATGCCTGCCACTGCCCCACCGCTGTCACGAACGTGGCGCCATTGGTGAAGGGATCCGCATCGAAATTGTGATCGATAAACCCAGCCCGGGCGGGTGCCAGCAACCCTAAGGCACCGATCAACACCGCCCCGATTATACGCAGTCTATTCATAGCCCCCTCCGTTTATATCGAAATTTGACGACAATCACATGAATGCAGTTCCTCCTTCACTGAATGGTGACCATCGACCCCCTGCGAGGCGCGATCCAGAATTCGACCTCCGACAAACCGGTGTAGTTGTCGGCGCCATATTTCGTCAGGGTCTTCAATTTCAGATATTTCGCCTGGATGTTGCCCAAGTACACCGCGTTGCCGGATGCGTCGGTGCCCCTCGAAGTCTTAATGGAAAACGTCGTCGTGCCGTCCAAGGGATTCGTGACGGGGGTGTACGTGACCCCATCCAGCGAATTGGAAATGACAAAAGTCGCGACATCACGGATGTAACCTGGCGTATTTTGGTTGTAGATCGTCAGGTGGTTCACGGTCTTGATGCTACCCAGATTAAAGGTAATCCATGGGAGTGGCTCAGCGCTGGACAACCACTGTAGCTCGGCATCGGTTGTGAACTTGTTCAACCCATCACAACAGTTGTTGGGCACGCGACCACCGTAATACGACGAGGCCGTAGCGGTGACGCCGGTGATTAGACTGCTCTTGGTCAGATTCCGACTGGCGTCGAACTGCACTTCCGCAAGCCCAACGTTAATTTTATTTGCGCTCAGTTGCGTGATGCGAACCTGAGTGGCGTTGACAGGGGTGTTCGACACCGCCTGCCCCGGGTTGGTCGTGGGATAAGCCGTCGACGTCAGATTCTGGATGGATTGCGTCGCCCAGGTCTTACCCCAGTCGCTGGAGACTTCGATCAGCGTGTTCGAGAAGGCACGCGATGAACCACCATCGGTCCCGTTGTAGATGGTGATCGAGTTCAGCGTGTAGAGGTTGTTGAGGAAATACGTGATACTCGGGTTATTCGCTTCGGCGTTCGCCGTCTCCCAGTTCGTCTGTGCCGGCGGCGTAAGGATGCCGTCCAAGGTGTTGCGGGTGACGCGCTGATCGCTGCCGTTGATGTAGCTACTGCTATAGTCGGTCACATCAATGACAGCGTTCGTGATGAGCGTCGCGCGAACCGTGCGACCCGCGCCGAACATGACCAATGCCATCAACCCAAACAGCATGAGGCGTTGCGGGGTGCTTCTTGTGTCCGTGTTTGTCTTTTTCATGTTTCTCCTTTGATGCTCGCGTTCAGAATCCCTTACAGTTTGTTGTCGTTCCCGACATCTACTTACGCTTTTAATACTAACACACTTCGTCAGTCTTGTACCTGTCGTTATGCGTCAACCTTCTGTTTTTTCGCGACAGAGGATTGTGTCCGTGGTAGGGTGTACTTACATATGAGACCGAGTCACAAAGTCGCGATTGTCACCGGGCTGACGGAAGGTTACACGCGCGGGATGCTGCGCGGGGTGATCGAGTTCGCCCAGTCACAAACGTCGTGGATTACCCGAATCGGGCCGCCCACCAGCGCCACCATCCAACACTTGCGGCGGTGGCGGCCGGACGGCCTGATCTTGCACTATGAACACCAGCATCAAACGCCCTATCTGCGGCTCGGCATCCCGCTGGTAACGCTCTGCACGGATGGCGCGCGGGGGCCGTTTGTGGGGGTGGATCACGGGGCCGTGGGCCGCATGATCGCGTCACATTTCCTTGAACGCGGATTTCGCCATCTGGCCTATCCACGCTTCCCCCGCCCTTGGTGCAAAGAGCGGGAGGCTGGTTTGCGCGAGGTGTTCACGCGCGGCGGCGGCGTCTGCCATTTCAAAGACATCACCATGCCGGTCGAACTACGCCGGTTGAGGGACGGGTGGGTGGACGCGGATCACGTGCTCGGGGCCTGGATCCGGACCCTCCCCAAACCGGTCGGTGTTTGCAGCACGGATATCTGGAGCCGGGAAATTGCCACTGCCTGCCGGCTTCAGGGCGTGCGCGTGCCGGAACAAGTCGCGATCATTGGAGTCGATAATGACGAGTTGATGTGCGAGGCGTGTGATCCGCCGCTCTCGAGCGTCGCCGTGCCGTGGGAAAAGATCGGGTTCGAGGGGGCGGCGTTGCTAAGACGGTTGTTGAACGGCGAACCGCCCCCCACCCTGCCCATCCTCATTCCGCCCACGGGCGTCGTCGAACGGCGTTCGTCGGCCATCGTCGCCGCCACCGACCCGGACGTAGCGACCGCGGTGCGATACATTCAGGAACACGCCCACGAGCCCATCAGCGTGAATGACCTGGCGCGGAGCGTGGGCCTCGGCCAGCGCACGCTGGAGCGGCGATTTGTGAAGTGCATGGGCGCCAGTCCCCAGCGAAGCCTGCGCAAGGTCCGGATCGTCCGCGCCAAGCGGTTGCTGACCGAAACGCAATTGCCGATCAAAACCATCGCCGCCCGCACGGGGTTCAGCAGCCCCGAACGGCTGGCCACCGTCTTCCGGCGCCACGAAGGCCAATCACCCATGGCCTACCGTCGGCAGTTCGCCCGCGCCGACCTGTGACGCGGGCGCCGACCGCGGCCGCTTATCGTGCTTCCCACAGGGATCGCGCCATTCGGGTCAGCCCTCAAACGATAAACCTTTCGCTAGTTTCGCTTTTTACCGCAGTCCACCGAGGAGACCTTCGATATGTTCCACCCAACCAGCGAGCATTTTATCCGTCTTTATATATGCATTCTTATAATAATCTAGACAGGATCCGGCCACCGCTTATCAGCGGCGGCTACGTAGCCGCGCCTGATAAGGCGTGGCTCTTCCAAGAGCATGTCTAGATTATTTCAGGAACGTTATTCATTGCCCTATTTTGCGCCTGGCGGGGGCGCATACAACTGACTGACCGGAATGGACGTGATCGCCCCCGGCCAGGTGCCGCGCGGCGTCGCCCATTTCAGCCGGATGCCCTGGTTCGTCGTCGGGTGGGTCTGTTCCGCATCATAAACAATCTCCACCGGATACCGCTTGCCGGCTTCCATGTAGACCTCGTTGAAGGAATACCGCCCCAGTTCGACGCCGGCGATGCGGTAGCGGGTCTTGGGCGGATAGACGTCGGCCGAGAAGGCGTGCCAGCCGGTCTGGTAGGCCTCGATCTCGCCGGTGACGCGGGCTACGCGACCATTGCCAAGAATGCGAAAGCCATGCGTCGTGCCGGCAATGCGCCGGAAGCACCCGATCTCGCCCGGCGCGAGGTGCGACTGGGGCGTGCCGCCGGTCTTGCCCGGGGTGATCCAGCGCTGGGTTCCGTCGGCGTTGTAGGCGATCAGGAAGGAATCCGAACTATGGCCCCAGTTCTTCATCGAATCGTTGATGGCCACATACCAGCCACCTTGCGGATCTGCGGTGATGTAGGAGGCCCACCGGGGTTCAATGCTTTTCACACGAGGCGGCAGCTTCAGCAGCGTCTTGCCGGCCGGGAACTCGCCGAGCACCGGCGACCCCGCCGAGTTGACGCTCGTGATCGGCCAGTGCTGCACGGCCTTGCCGACGACGGCATACATCCCGTTGGCATCCCAATGGGGCAGACATATCCACGGGCCGGCGCCGGAGTATTGCACCTCCCCGCGCTGGGCCCGACCATCACCATCGGCGTCGATCCACAAATAGCTCTGTTTCCCTTGCTCCATCCATTCCTTGAGTGGACCGCGCAGGTGTTTTTCATAATGTCGCGCCTGCAGATGGAAGCCCGTGACTGGCGTCAGGCGGTCGCCGTCGTCGTCCACCCGGAAGATCTGCGCGTTAGAGCCCGCGATGAAGAGTTTCCCCTCGCGCCGAAAAGCGCGGTACAGGCGCGCATTGTCATGGCCCTGCAGCATCCCGTCAGCCATCCGTTCCAATCAGTCGTCACACCAACCGCACCTATTCAACCTCCTCCGGCGCAAGAATCCGAGCCGCCGATGCCCACGCCCGTGATTGAACCGCCAGCACCCTGTAGCCCCGACACCGGTCGTGATTACAGAGCCAATACCGCCGCCACTTCCGGAACCGGCCATCATAGTGGAACCCACATCAGAGGCTGTGCCGGTGGAAGAGCCCCTCACTATATCGGAAACAGAGGACGTAAAAGAGGCTGCCCCTCCATAAATTCGCGGGTAGACGCAATAATTGCTGCGGTAATTCCGAGAAATGACCAACTGGATAGGCGTATACTGAATAATTCAGCGATTAAAGTTCAAACGCAAATAACTAATGTAGTTACGCGAAGAAGGGCCGGTGCGGTAATGCCGGACGGAACGAGTCAACTGTCCGAAGACCGCGCCGTATTCTGATTCACTGTATTTCACCATGCCTAGTGCCAGACAGGCGGATTGCCAGACGACATCGTGCAATACCCCTAACCTCTTTCCGTCGGGCCGCCGCCGCATCGTTGAGTAAATCTCAATAAACTCTTCGTCTGTCGGATCCCGGTCAGCGTCCAAAATCATTGAGGCGCAAAACTCAACACAGTAAAACAGATCTACGTATTCAGCTGGATATTGCTCCATTGCCGATTCCTGTGGTGCTTGCCGATTCCCGCGAAATAACGCCCGTAACGACGGCACAGTCCACAATCCACAGCGCGCACCATCTGTCAGACTGATACTGTTTCTCGATGTGATCGCCACGCCTCCATCCTCTTGCGCAGGCAGGTCCAAACGCAAACCAGCCCAATCAAGACTGGAGTTAGTGACCACAGCCCCCAATGACGCCTCCATTTCAACTGGGCACGATTTTGGATCCTTCCAGCGCGCCCCAGAATCCTCATCCGCGTCCAACTCTTCGGATAAAGCAAAATCATCGTCGTCTTCGAATTCTTCCTCATCCAGATCCTCACCCAAAGCGGTATTCACGAACAACTGCACCCGTTTGTCGAGACCGCTGCCTATCTCCATATACTCATGCAATATTTGACCACTTTTTGAATCACGGAAATCTTCCGTTTCCCCGTCCCATGCAGCACGAAAATCATCTTCATGCTCGTTCATCAGATAAAGCGTAGCGGACAGTATCCCGCGCGTAAGTTCATCAGTCTCGGCTCGCCGCCCCGTTTCAATGGCATCCAGAATCGCCCTGGCATGTCGCAAAGCAGATCTGTAGTCCTCACGCTTTATCGATAATTCTTCCAAAGAGGTAAGCGCTTCCAACTCGTGTGGATCAAGGCCCACGGCTCTCTCATAACATTCAATTGCGATACTCTCACGCCTGCAGGCCCGCTGAAGGTTGCCCAATCGCACGTGTAAAAATGCATTATCCGGATCCTTGGCGATCACTCCCTTCAAGTATTCCTCGGACATGGCCAGAGTCTGATGCGCCGTCCCGTCGAACAACTGTGCCCGCCCCGAATACACCTTTGGATTTTTACGAACTTTCCCGGCCATGATCGCCCCAATGACCTTCAAATAATCAGCAACCTCAAAGGGGCCCGGGCTATCGCAATGCGAGCACCGGAAGTAGTTGGTGAACTGGAACCGTTCGTTGTTATTTCCTGCATCACTCAAGAAAATCGTCCCAACATCATACAACTGCTTTACGCCGCATTTTTGGCAAACAAGTTTCAACGATTGCCGCACGTGGGGCATATCCACCGCTGTTATGTGTCTTTCTTTCAGAATCATGCTCATGATTGATACTTCCTACCTCACCTGTTCCCCGGGGGAATCACCCCACCACCGCCAATCCATTTTTCAACCTACTAAACCAGCCTGGATAATCTGTGGGGCGCAGGAGATTGAAAAGATAATGTTGCCGAACTGAATCACGGCGGGTGTCTTCCCGGTATACCACCTTGACGTCCAGTTTCTCGGTACAGGGCGTCAGCTCAAGTCTGCGTGAACCGGCCGGCCCACTTTTCTCTTCTTCCGATCGGGGCTCAATGCGAACCGATGGATGATATTCCAGATTGAACACGTTGAAATGATATTTGGCCCGCTCCTTTTCGGAATCAGGGAATACCTCGGACACAAAACGGGTTTCGCACTCGGTCACTTCATCGAGCAACTCGGTGATGTGGTGGGCAAATTTCTCATGGTTCGTCACAGTCACGACCGGAAAGTTCTGCTGAATATCCACCCATGGCACCTGGCGCGGGATTCGCAAGCCCCGTCCCAATACCTGGGATATCAGCAACTTGGAGTTAAATACCCGCTCTTCCATGGGCACGATCTGGAACACATTGTCCACATCCCAGCCTTCGGAAAGTTTGTTGACGGCAAAAATGAACTCCACCTGCCCACCGGTCTTGGCCGGGTCAAGTTGCTCGATCTCCTCAAGTTTTTCCTGGTAATCGGCATCTCCGAGTTTGCTGGTCACACAAATGACCTTCTCACGCGCCAGTTGCTCCAGGGCGGCGCGTGGTAGCGCCTTACAGGCAGGGTCCCCCTCCTTGAGGTAATCGGCTAATACCTTGATAAATTCATCGGCATTGTTCCGGGCCGAGGTGGTCGCCTTGCAGATGAAAACGGTGATGGGCTTCAGGCGCGACCGGCCCTTCTTGTCTGCATATCGATACTTCAAACGATTTTCGGCGTGGGTTTTCAGGATCTGCTCGAACCGCTGGAGTTTGGTGAGTTCCGCCTCGCCCTCATCGGTTTCGGTGTGCAGAATGGGATTCACCCACTTCACCTTCTTCTCATCGGTGGCATCTTTGATGGAATACTCGTACAAAACGTCCAAAAAGTAATCGTTATCACTGTAAGGCGTACCGGTAAAACCGATATGCCGTTTGATGCGGGGCTCACCGCGCAGGAATTTCATCCACAACCGTTCATCGCGATCGTCACCCTTGCCTTCCTTCCCCTCCTCAAAGTCAAACGACAGGGCATCGCCGGAGAAATCAAGATGCGAGTAAGCGTGGTGGACCTCGTCACTCAACACCAGTACATCACCCTCCCCGGCAAACAACGTATCACCAATAGAATTATTTTCCTGTCCATAGATGGCGTTGATATTTTCGATCACCACGGAGCCGTCCTCGATCGGATCGTTGGAATTCAGGAGTTTGACCACCCGGCTCCGATACCGTTCAGGGAGTTTCTCCCTCAGTTCCGCGCCCCGGGCGCCGTATAACAATTCCTTGAACTTATCCGTCAGGCCCTGCTCGATCACGGTGGAGGATGGTCCCAGCACGAGCACGCGCTTAACCTCGTGGAGTTCACCCGGTAGCCAACAGACAGGATGGCATCAAGATTAAAGTATTCAACCAGATAGGTTTTCCCGTCCGAGGCAGTTGTTGCATTTTTTGCAACAACTGCTTCCCTGCTTAACTCATTCTGCTTGAATATGTTGGAAATATGGCGCGAGACAACGGACTTATCGCGGTCAAACAAATCAGCTATCTGCTGTAGGTTCAGCCAAAGTGTCTCGCCTCGAAGGTTAACCTCCAACTCAGTCCGGCCATCCTTGCCTCGATAGATCACTATTTCGTTCTGGGCTTCCGACTTCTTCATCCCTTCACCGTCACAATTTGGGATTCGTTGCCATGTTTATCCACTGCAATCAGGGCGGTCTTGCCACTCACGTCTTTGAGCGTCACTTCGCCTTCCTTCAGATCCTTTTGATAGAAGCAGGAGTCCACCTTGAAAGTCTCCCCATCATAGTCGGTATCAACCAGAATCATGGCCAGGCCGTCCAGCCCATCAAAGGCCTTTTCGTTGGTATCGGTAATCGTGGTCTTGAAGGTAGTGACCTTGAATCCCTTGCCGGTCTTTTTGACTTTGAATTCCACTTCCTCATTGAAATAGAAGCCAACAGAGGAGATCAGGCGGTTGATATTCTCCGGCGAATCCGGCTGTTCCGAAAGTTGGAAATGCCGGGCGGCATCTTCCAGGATTTTGTACGGGAAGGACATGGTCTTAAATGTCACCTTGTCACCTTTGCCGTTCGGCATCGTCAACTCACCCACCCGCGTACAGGCCTGCGGGGCAATGATGTAGTACGTGCCCTTCAGTTTGCCGTTAGCCTGCCGGATAATCCCCTTAAGGTAATCCTCATCAACCCGGACCTCCTTGAGCCATTTATCCTCCCACACCGGATACACTTCGACCGGATGGCCATCCTTTTCGGCAATAACATTGCTAATGTGATATTTTTTCGAAAAATGCTCCCCGCGCTCGGTGATGCCGAAAATACCCAGAACAAAGGCAACATAGGCATCCTTGTTCTTCCGCAAATCCATGATCCGGGAGAAGTCGAAAGCGCCCACGGAAACAACGCCGAAATCCTTCGGTGCTTTGTCGTATTTGATCTTTTTCTTGCTTTGCTCTGGGGCGAGTCCCAGCTTTTGGGATTCATTGATCGTCGCGATCCGGCTCTGAATGGTGTAAATGGCATGCTTTCCAAAATCGCAGGTAATCCAGCGCCGGCCGAGTTTCTCGGCAACAGCCGCTGTGGTGCCGGAACCGCCGAAAATGTCCATGACGAGATCGCCGCGGACAGAACTCGTCTCTATAATCCTCTCTAGTAGGGATTCAGGCTTTTGGGTTGGATACTCCACACGCTCAGTCGACGTAGGACTGATCCTACCAACATCAAGCCAAAGATCCGTGACAGGTGTACCTTTGGCGTCTTTTAGAAATTTCTTCCGTTGGAGCGACTTCCCTGTCGATGACAATACAATTTCTCCTGCATCATAAAGTTCCTGCATTCGCACCTTGGAATATCGCCAATAACCAGTAACGCCCAGAAACTCATAGTGAGGATTTCCCTTGGATGCTCCTCCAGTGCCGTCTACGGGCATCAATCGGTATATCTCGCCAGTCTTTGATTCTATGTATTTATAGTCACGATCCTTGATGTCCTCTGTATATGGCACGTATTTTGGAATAAAAGTAAATTGTTCGCTTTTTGAGTATGCTAGTATTTGTTCAGTAACACGCCCGAAGTGCTTTGCTCACTGTCCCGTATCCCCGTGTGCATGTGATCTCTGCCAAGTAATCACATTAATCAAATTGTACTGGCCAAGAAGTTCGTCCATCACAACCTTCACATAGTGAACCATCTTGGTGTCTAAATGAACGTAGATCGTTGCATCGCTAGCCATTACTTCTTTTAGAAAAATTAGTCTCTCTCGGAGCGCTTCAATGAATTCAGCGCGATCAATCTTGTCTGCATAACTCGTTTCACCCGACTTACCGACGAAATCTGATTTCGTTGCGAACGGCGGGTCAATATAGATCAACTTCACCTTCCCTTTAACCTTATCCCTGATGATGGGATCCTGATTGATGAAGCAGGTTTTGAGAAACTGAAGGTTGTCCCCCTGGATGATGAGATTTTTCCAGCCGGTCTCGTAAGTCTCGCCAGCTTCACGCGCGAAAAGCTCCATCTGGTCGGCACTCTTTTTGAGCTTACCGCCCTGGAAGAAGCGGACGACCTGGAGTGGGGAACCGGCGCCGAACGCGGAGGCCTCATTGAGAATGGCGGCCTCAGAGCGTTTACCGGCATATTCGATGGTGGGAATGCGGGCGTTATTGAGGGTACGGAAATCGAACTTGGCATGGACCGTAGGAAAGAGTTTGGCCGCAAGGTCAGCTGGCGGCTCAATATGCTCGCTCAGACAACGCGCCAGCGTCTGGGCTTCTGACTCGGTCAGGGTGATATCAGGCATGATACTCTCCAATCAGGTTACTAAGCAAATAAGAATCACTCTGCTTCAAGACGATCAAGAGCAAGACAAAATCGATTCAGACTGCTACATGTTTTCCGGGCAAGTTGGATGTTCCAATCTTTTAAAACGAACTTAGCCAGTGTGGCGTTATAGTCTGGCCCTTGGAACAAATTCCCGCTGGACTCATTTTTCCAAACAAGCGACTCACGCATCAATTTTCGAGGACTGGTCATGACAAGTTTAAGCAACTCAGCTTTAGGATCAGTCAGACGCTCTGGATATTGACAAACAAATCTCTTCTTTAATCCCAAAAAAGCGGACAAACCACGGGGATCTCCGAGTAACCAGCTTTCAACTTCACGAACTGCAACTCGTAATATCAGATGGGGATGACGGGGTTGCCCAAGCCATTCCCTGATCAACTGAGCCGGACAAGGGTATTGATCCAAGTCGGCCAAGAGTAAAAAAGGACTACCTTTTGCGGCATTGTTGAAGGCGGGAGCCTGTTTCTTCAAATATCCAAACCCCGTCTTTCCAAACACAGCACCGACCGCATATTCCAGCGGACGAACGGACAAAACACGTCTTGCGACCCACTCACTCAAGTCATCCTCAACGGCAAGATATATCGGGATCGGCGGTTTCATTCGAAAAGAGTAAGTTGCTCAACATCCTTAGGCGCCGTTAGAGGGAGCACCGCATCCGCCATAGACATACCGCCCTCTAGCAATAACCGTACTTCGGTTTTATCGGAGGCCAATTCAACAACAGTTCCCTCACTACCTCGCGGACGCAACAAGGCAACTTCGAAAGGGTTGATACCCCGGTCACTGAATAATTCAGAACTATGAGAAGAAACAAGAACCTGCCGGCGTTTCAAACGCTGCATACGCCAAATCAAGGCGGGGAGTTTCGTGACAATTTTGGAATGCAGTGAAAGCTCAGGCTCCTCCAACAATAGCAACGCATCGCCTTCCAACAAGGTCCACAACAAACCGATCAAGCGCAACGTACCATCAGAAAATTGGTCTTCTCGCTGTTTTCCACCATGTGGCCGCCAGTGTTGATAGACCACTTCCAAATGCGGAAACCCTTTTTCGTCGCGCAAATCGGTAAGGTCCTTCAACTCCGGAACGGCGACCTTGAGGGCTTTTTCGATCTTTTTCAAGCGCGCGCGTCGGGTTTTCTCCGGAGTTTCCATGATACGCTCAAGAAACTTGATGCCAAAAGGATCTTCCCCAGCATTTTCACGGTTCGCCAAGGACGGGAATTTCAACAATTGCGGTACGAGATGAAGATACAGCGTCTTCTGAAATGTGTCAGCAATTGGGCGGAACTCTTTGTTTGATGCAATCTGCTCCAAATGGGTTTGCGTCAATCGAAGTTCATCACTTCGATCCTCTGGGTTGTCGTCAGGGCGATTCAATATTTGGCGTCCATTTTTCCACACCCGCTCATACGTCAAAAGCACACTTCGCTGCCCCCGCGTTTGCTGACGCAACCCAATCGCATAACGCCAAACCGTTTGCTCCGCCCCATCCCGGTCAGTCAATTCAACACTAATCTCAACCGCCGGGTTTTGCCTGGCGGCCAAACACCGAATCTTGGAAAAACTGCCACGTTCTCGAACAGCCTGCTGAAGCCCACCACCTGTTTTTGCGATATCCCTTAGAAAGCGGAAAGCGTCCAGCAGATTGGATTTGCCGCTGGCGTTCGGGCCTGTAATGAACAACCGCTCCCCCAGCTTGAGATCGACATTAACGAAATTCCGCCAATTAGTTAGTTGGATGCGAGTAAATAACATATTTCAAACCTATCAATTAGCCGTTATTCATGCAAACGCCTTCTCCAGTCTTTCATTCAACACATCTGCCGAGGTTTCACCCTTCTGGCGGGGGAGCAGGCTGAACTTATTGATTCGCAGGAACCCATATCCAAAACTCTCCAACTCTAATTGGCGCTGGATGTCATACTCAAGATATTCCTGATCGAAGGTCTGGGCGGTGACAACCTCCGGATTCTTGATGTGGAACTCGACTCCATCGTACTCAATAATCAGCGACTTCTCTTTGCCGTTCTGACCCAGGGTCATCAGGAAATCCAGGGACTCCGGGGACAGGGACTCCGGGACTCCGGGGACAGACCCATAATCACAGGGGACTCCGGGGGACTCCGGGGGACTCCGGGGACAGACCCATAATCACACTAGTGTAGTTTAACGGACTACAAGGACTACAGAGGACTACAGGGACAGGCCCATAATCAGGACTACAGGGACAGGCCCATAATCATGCCCAGCAATTCAGCGACCTTGTTTTGATTCCTGGAATAATTCCTCGCCGATCATCAGG
>JBAWZF010000037.1 GCA_037143175.1 bacterium | reverse complement strand
GGGCAGGGGGGGCAGGGGGTTTGATGTGAGCAGAATAACATTCCAGGGGAGTTTGGTCGCCGCTTGAACCAAGGTGTCATAATCCCGGCGCCCATCATTCCCGACGGCCAGAATGTAGCCGCTTTCGGTGAAGGGGCCCGGTGTCCAAAAGGTGGTATCTACGCCAAATTGATTTACATGGACGTTATTTTCGACCTTAGGGAACGTATCCAAAATGGGGCTTAATTCTGATTCGCCAAATAACACAGATTGCATTCCCCGCAGCAAAAATGCGGTGCTATGTTTTCTCCACCAGTTGATGGGATGGTTGAAGAGACCGCATTGAATTCCTACAACAGGGGCCTTTAGAAATTGAAGACGACGCCAAACAGCCAGCGCGAACGCATGGCCGGGTGTGGTCCCCACGATGACATCACATTCATTCAATTGGGGGAGAAGGTTCTTGGTCGCCTGTACATAAAGACCGTCAAGCCTGACCGGGCCATTTTGTCCAAGAAAATTAAAGGCAGCGGAAGGCCAGTGTATGGGGACATCTGCCGTGGTCTCAAAAATGCGGATGTCGAAACCTTGAGCTTTTAGCTCCAGCGCGCCATAAAAAAAATCACTTGGGGCGTCACCGTGCAGGCATGCCTGTAAACGTGATAGACGACCGGAGTTGAAAAGGAATCCTATGATGAGGGGGAGAGTTCCGTTTCGGGCAGGAGTTAGATGTTTATCCATTAAAGTTCTCTAACGTTTTCGATTTTTGGGGCGGGCGCGGTGCGCCGACCGTGCCGCCTCGAGATCGAAGTGGCAGTTGACCGCATCAAAGTGTGGAAGCCAAAATTCGGGTTCATATTGTTCCCAGGCGTGGCACCCGAAAGGAAGTCGCTTGCCTGTCAGTTCAAATGAAGAAGAGGGGTTCTCCTCGAATGCAAAAGAGAGCGCCTCACGAACACCCGGGGTGCGATATCGCCACCACCAGCATTCCGGGACGGCGACGCTCCAAAATTGATCCTCATTGCGTCCGCCCCAGGCCCGGAGTGTGCGTTTCAGGCAGGTCAAGGCCTGATACATGGTTCGGATACGGCGGAGTGAGAATCCCCCATTGCCAACGCGATGGTCAAGCGGGGTAAGAAAACGAAACAAACGACTTCGCGTCCAAAAAGGGAGCCCCTGCCGGATCGGAGGCTCATTGGGCCAGAGTTCATCGATCCAGGGTGCGCCGATGTAGTCGTATCCCCGGTTACACCACTCCCGCAATTCATCACGGAATACAAACACGTCAAGCTGGTGGAGTAACATATATTCATACGATAGAAAACGGGCATAGAACTCGCGCGACAGTAATAAACGGCTATAAGTGCTGATGCTGGTGAAATACTCCGGGGCGAAATATTGGCACGGGAGTGTGTTAAGCGGAGCCGGGATGGTAAGTCCTTGGGGCGCAATAACGATCATTGGATGCTTTGCCAATATATGAAGACAGCGATCAACGCCGATTTTCTCGAGCGGATGCAGTATTTCCCGGTAGACGGGGATGATGATCACGACTTTATTCATGATGACATCTCTCCAAGCGGCCTGTCAGATTTTACCTGGTGTTTCATCATGATCAAGGTCTCGTAGTGGCGCAACAGGGTTTCGATATGATGGTCAAAGGTGCTAAACTTTTTCCAGCCATCCGAGGCACCCTTGGTCAGTCGTTCCAGTAACACTTCATCGGTAGCCAGCTGATTCAAAACCGTGGCCAAGTTGCCGGGGCCTGAGGGGTCAAAGAGCAGTCCATCTTCTCCCTGTGCAATGTATTCCTTCATGGCTCCGGTTTGACTCGCAATGACAGGTAATCCCCTCGACAACATTTCAGCACCAACGAAACCATAAGCTTCCCGCCATACGGACGGTACGAGCCCGACATCTGCGTCTGCGCAAAGAGCATCCAATTGATTTCCCTCATAAGGCCCTTGGTTGTCAACCAGAGGGCTTTCAATGTGAGAACACCCCCACGCTAAAAAATGCAGATTCTGCCGGCCCTGTGAATCCAGTAATGTTAGTTCCCGATGTAAAAGGTCAAGGCCTTTCGGGCCCCGACGAACATTAAGGACGAGGACTCGTAGTGGACTGCCCGGCATTCTTTTCCGGGAACGGTTGCTAACTTCATGGCGTATGGTTTTGCGCGTAAAGGTGGTGTCCGCAACAACATTGGTAAGCCCCCCGATTTGACGGAATAGGTTTGTCGTTAGATGAGAATTTCCGAGAATGATAGCGATACGCTCCAAGATTGACACCATGCGCTCCCGACGACTGCGATAGGCGTTGGCGTTGGTATTCCACCAGGCGACAGTTCGAAAGAGCGGTTTAATGCGTGGCCAGACCACCCCTGCCAACCAACTTCCGCCTCGAAAGGTACTTATTCGCTTTATCCATTTTTCGGTTTTGAGTTCAATGGGGGAGAATCCCTGTCGGCAACAGTAGCGACAGATCAGTTCTGTGGGGCCTTTATTGCATGGACTTCCATCGGGCAAAATAAGTTTGATGGTTGGGCAGAGGGCGTAATAGTCATGCAGAGTCGCCATCACGGGTATTGGCCTTGTAAAGAAGGCCGCCATGGTTTCAGCCGGAAAGCCTATAAACTCGTGAATATGGACGAGGTCTATTGTGATGCCGGCTAACCAAGGTTCGAATTGTGCGAGAAAATCAGGATCGGGCTTGACCTGCGCCAGAGGATCCATGGTGCCCCGGCCGAAATCAGGAAACAATTTTAAATTATAGAAGTGGGTAATCACCAGCCCGTCATCACGAGTCGAGGTTTCGTGGTAAACCCCCTTTTGCTCCTCATTTTTTGCGCTGGTATCCAGATAGTGGAGCTTGTGCCCCCGGGCCAATAAGGCGCCAATCAACTCACCTAGATAGCTTGGTAACCCGCCGTTCCGGGTATCCGGGAGTCCTGCGCTGACCATTAGGATTCTCATTTTGTGCCGGCGTGGTCACGCGCCGTAAACTTGTTTCTCCATTTGTGAACAAACCAGAGGGTCACCATGGCGATATTCGTAAGCAGGTTCCGGTTCCGGATTTGTGCGGTCCAATTTTCAAATTCTTTTAAGCTACGGCACTCTTCCTCAAGAAATTGTATTCGCCGATAGTCCTGATAGATTGCCTGGGGAAGATGTTGTTTCATGATGATGTCTTTTTCACGGGACGAAAGTTGGGCCTGGGTTTCGCTGATGCCTGCCCCTTCGCAATTCACAACCGTGACGGGGAGATGCCGTGTTGAGCGGTCCGCCAGTAAGACCCGGATTGTGAAATCCCAGTCGGCGGCAATCATGAAGGTTTCATCATAATCTCCGAGGCTGGCAAATAGGATCCTTTTGTAAAAGATCGTCTGGTGGCAAAGTCCTCGACGGAAAAAACGGAACAGGGTCAATATGTCAGGTTGCAGATCAGCGGGGTTGACCTCTGTCGCATTCGCCCGCATGAAATCGCCATACACCATGTCTTCGATGGGGCCGGCGCCGGTAAAGATGGTATCCAGAACCAACGGGGAGTAAAACTGGTCACCGCTGTTGAGGAAATAAACATACTCCCCTTGAGCCAGATGCAGACCCTTGTTCATGGCGTTGTAAATTCCGGTGTCAGGTTCCGAGACCCACCGGGTAATGAGATCGGCATAAGCGCGGATGACGTCAAGGCTGCTGTCCTTGCTGCCACCGTCAATCACAATGAACTCAAAATCCTTGAACGTTTGACCAATCACACTTTTTACTGTTTTTTCCAAGCCATCGGCATGGTTCAGGTTAATGGTGATGATGGAGAGTTTCATGTATGAAATTGCGGGTCAGGTGATGTAGTCCGTGCATTTGCACTAATGCAAGAGTAAGCGCAGCCTTTTTTAGGTTGTGCTTTTCCAAGATGCGCGGGTTAGCGTTTTGCATAGGGCTGGCTCTCCCTTTGAGCCGGTTCCAAAAAAATTACCCCCTTCAACCCTGATTTCAGCGACGTTCGTAATCAGGTCAAGGGGCTCGACATCGCTTTGCCCAAGATAAACGGTGGCGCTGTAGATCCCCTCGGCCACAGCAAAGTCATGGACAGAGCATTCGATTCGAGTTAATGGGGACAAGGTCTGGTTCTCGTGGCTGAACTTGGAGCTGATCAGCCATACTGTCTCATTACGGAGATCATTAAGGGAGATTGAAATAACAACATTCTGGAGGTGCGGAATGGAGATCATCAATTCGCAGTCCAAAGTGAAGTGGTAAGTGTTGCCAGGACGGAGTATGACCTGCCGTTTTCCGGCTGCATCTGTAATGAAAAAGTCTATGACGCGGGCTCGCCCTGTGCCGTGCCGATCCGTGCGGTCGCGGAGTGAGGTCGTTTTCATGATTTCCTGTATAGAACTCAGGTAATGGTCAATGATTATTTGGGTTTTATCGATCATTCTCACCTTGCCGTGATCAAGCCAGAGGCCATGTGTGCAGAGATGCTCAACTGCAGCCATATTGTGGCTTACGAAAAGAATGGTACGCCCCATTTTGGCGACATCACTCATTTTTCCTAAGCATTTTTTTTGGAAAGCCGCATCTCCAACCGCGAGGACTTCGTCTACAATGAGAATTTCCGGATCTAAGTGAGCTGCGACGGCAAAGGCTAGTCGTACAAACATGCCTGATGAGTATCGTTTGACGGGGGTATCTAAGAACTGATCAATTTCAGAAAATGCGACAATTTCATCAAACTTCCTTATAATTTCAGTTTTTTTCATTCCTTGAATGGTGCCGCTCAAAAAAATGTTTTCACGGCCCGTTAATTCCGGATGAAAGCCGGTTCCCACTTCGAGCAGTGAGCCGACTCGGCCGTTAATGTAAGCCTCCCCCGCCGTAGGTTCTGTGATCCGGCTGAGGATCTTCAGGAGCGTTGATTTCCCTGCGCCATTTCCTCCGACGATCCCGATGATTTCTCCGGGTTGTACGTCGAAGGTGACATCCTTAAGCGCCCAAAAATCCTGCGGACCTTGAGGTTTCTTTGCCGCTTGGGTACTGTGGGCCTTAATCGTTCCCATATGCTCGGCTGCATTTCGGCCACGGAACTTATGGTAAAGATACGTGATTTCATCGCTCAAGGTATGACGATTGATGGCTCCCAAGCGGTAGCGTTTTGAAAGCCCTCTGACGGTTATGGCGGGTTCAGTCATGGTTCAGATGGTATCCACAAAGGTGCGTTGCGCACGGTTGAAAACAAAGAGGCCACTGATTAACAAGATGATTCCTACCAGAAAGCTGACAAGCAGTATCATCCGGTCAGGAGATCCCGCGCCTAGGAATGCAAATCGATTCAATTCGATGACGCCAGCCATGGGGTTGACGGCAATGACCCATTTCCATTTGGCTGAAACTTCGCTGGAGGGATAGATGATGGGGGTGGCATACATCCAGAGCTGAGTCAGAAAGGGGAGGGCAAAGGTGACGTCACGGTATTTGATCGTCATACTTGAAAGCCACAATCCTGCCCCCAGGCCCACACAGGCACAATGTAACACGAGCACAGGGAGGATGAGTATCCACCACGATGGCTGGATATGGCTTCCCTTGGCTATAAAATAGATGAAGAACCCAATGAAAACTGTAAAATTTATCAGGAAATGCCCCAAATAAGTGACCACCGAGGAGAGCGGGGGAAGCAACCTGGGAAAGTATACCTTTTTCATGATGCCCGCGTTGCTCATCAGGGCGGAGGCGGCTCCGTTTAGTACCCCTTGGAAATAGTTCCAGAGAACCAGCCCACTCATGTAGAAAAGAAAGGGGGGGAGGCCGTCGGTGCTTATCTTGGCGAAGTTCCCAAATATCAGGGTGAAGACAACGGTTGTCAGTACAGGTTGAATAATGAACCAGAGGGGACCCAGAACGCTTTGTTTGTAGATAGACGTCAAATCCCGTTGGACGGTCATCCAGAAGAGATCACGATAATCAAGGAGTTCTCTCCAGTTGATTTTCCACCAGGGTTGATTGGCACGTATGTGGGTTCGTTGCATGGGGAAGGGGAGCGTTGTTAAGGTGTCAGGTTGCTGGGTTGTTATGAAGAAAACCGTTTCCGGGCAGACTTCGTCCCTGTTAATTATGCGCCACAGTCTGGCAAAATGTTGCAAAAACGGCGGCGAGCCGCCGCAATCCAAAATAAATTATCCCATCCGAGTTAACAACTTGATCAGCGGGTTTTCAAGTAAACCCATGGCTGTGTCACGAAGCTTGCTGGCTCGTTTGACTCGGCCCAGTATGAACTCAGATTCTTTGCCGGCGTCTCCCGTCTTTAGTTCAGTTTCAGCCTGCTGAAGTTCTGTCGCCAGGAGGCTCATCTTGTTGCGTACCATGATCAGAAGTCCCTGGTGAAGGGCTGTCGCAATGTCATCGGCGGTTCGATAATAGGTTTTCCGATCCCCGGATTTCCAGGAACGGCGTAGGAGTCCGAGGCTTTCGAGTTGGCGGGCCGCGATACTGACGGCAGCTTTACTGAGTTCCAGATCTTTGGCGATATCTTCCAGCGATCTTTCTCCTGGGGTGAGGTAGAGATGGATCAGAATCTGTCCGACAATGCGGCCCAATCCGAGGTCTTGGGCCGTACGCCCACCTACCTCCGTCAACCGCTTCCGAACTTGTGCTGTTGTACCGCTCATAAGGTCAATCATCGTTTACAAAACTGTTAACGCACAAAATACAGAAAACTAAAAAAGGCGTCAAGGGTGAAGGCGTTCAACCAGGTAAATTGACAGGTTTGGGCCTCGCGTTTCTTGGGTGACCCGCCAGACATCGGCGGGCAATCCTGCCAGAAAAGCAAGAATGCTGTCGTTTGGTTTGTAAAGAACTGGTTGGAAGCCGGCAAGGGATTGGGTGAGTTGGGGGCTGATACGGGTGAGAATGCCCATTTCCGGCAGGCCGGTAAAGCGGTCAATTAAGCAGATAAAGTGGTTGGAAGGTGGCTGGAGTTTGGTGTTTGTCTCGACTGGCATCGGTTTGATCATGGCTAAAGGATCGGGAAGTACATCGGCTATGTTTCCTTGGTCCGCATTAAATAGCGTGTAGCGTCGGGTGACAATGGTCAGGTGCGGGGCGGCCGCCGCCTGGGCGATCAATGGGCTGGGTTCAAACCGTTCAACGGCTATCGGACCAGGGTTGTGGATGGAGTTGAGTCGGGCCGAAGAGAGTTCCCTCAACACCGTGGCAAGCTCGTTTTCGGCCCCACTGGTGATGCAGCGATGTTCCGGAGGGGCCCAGAAGGCGATGATCATGCTTGCCGTGAGGCATAGCACGATGAGCGGCCTGATGAGTTTCCGCAGTCTTTCCAGTCCGTGAAGCCAGGCGATGATGAGCCCTCCAGCGAGAGTAATCGCCTCCATCAGAACCCAGCCGCTACGCTGATAGAAACTGAATTCCAGAAATCCCGTAGCGGCCTGGAGAGTCGTGAGCAGCCCCCAACATCCCACTAGTTTTAGGAAATCAGAAGACGACTCGGATAAACCGCGACGGAATCCAGTAACCAGTATTCCCGTGAAAATCCCCAACAAGGCTAGAGTGGCCAAGTTCATTAAGGTATTTCCCATCCCCACCCGCTTAACCGTGAGGAGATCCACTGCGAGTTTCCCGGCAGGATTGGCTTTGATCGTCGTGAAAAGCGTTGGGGGCGTTGTGTCGGGCGAATGCTTTATTAATGACGGGGTATCCATCCCCGTGACCAAGGCAGCGGTGGTGTTCACATGAAGTTTCCCAGGCGTCAGGAAATGGTAGCCAGCCAAGGCGAAGGCGAGGATGAAGGGAAGGAAAATAGTTGTTGAGTTGATAGGTTGTTGGGTTGATGAGGTCGAGACGGATTCGTCTTTCCCTGACAACTTGACAACTCGACAACTTAACAACCGCTGAATGAGGATGATCAACAACAGGGTGAAGATGAAAAGGGGGACTGTCACTGTCAGGCCGAGGAGGATGATGGTAAACAGGAATCGAGCCTTCATTAGATACAGGAGCAGGGCAAGGGGGAGCAGAAACAATCCCAGTTGATTTGCAAAGGCGCCCATACCTGTTTTTATCAAGGGGTAAAAGAGCGGACAGACGGCGGCCAGGAAGGCTGCGTAAAGGCCAGCCTTTTGGCTGTGTCGACGGCCCAGCAGATAGATTGTGGCAACGAGAAGTGCCCCGAAAAATGGCCCCACATACCGGGCCACCAGATAAGCATCCAAATTGAAAGTCATGACTGGCAGGGCCAGTACCCACGCATAACCGGGCGGATAGACGATATTTCGAATTTGCCCGTATTGGAAAACATCCCGGAGGAATTGAAGATGCGTATAGGCGTCGGATTGGCCCAGGGAGGCATGGTTCAGGGCGTCCAAACTGCGCAGGATGATGGCGCCGAGTAGGATGAGGGGGAGGAGGGCAGGAGCGTGGAGCGTGGGGCGCTGAGCGCTGAGTGGTGAAGGGGGCAAAGGAGTGTGGCGGGATTGCGTTGTCATCGGCCACCAATGAAGTGCCAGGCCGAGAGTGAGCCAGAATAGAAAATAGGCAACCCCCTCACTGATGGGGGCATGACTGACAAAGTGGTTCCAGAAGAATCCGAGTAGTGCCTGGGAGGAGAGTCCGAGTCCGGCGGAGATTACGCAAAGGGAAGTCAAGTTGGCAGCAGGTTGAAAACGCCGAAGGGCGAGCAGCGGGGGCATGATGTAGATGGCGGCAAAGGTCGCCAGCACAATCAAACTATCAAGAGAACGCCAGATCATGAGGCTTTTTTCACGACATCCTGAATGACTAATCCCGCCAAGGTAAACCCGAATACAGCGGTCACATGAACGGCGGTGCCATTGATCTGCGTCTTGCGGGCACACCAGTCGGGGTTATCGTTATCGTCCGGTTGTTGGTTGATAGGTGTTGGTTGCTGGGTGGAATGAGTGCAGGCGCAATTCCCGGTACCGCAGAAACTTTCCATAGTCGGGTCACGCGGGATTTCTTCGCTATAGACGCAGAGAAAATCCTTGGTAACACATTTTTTCCCGAGTCGTTTCCGGACCATACGGGCCAGGGGACACGTTCTGGTGCGGGAGAGCGGGCCGGTTTTGATCTGGGTGGGATCCAGTTTTGCCCCTGCGCCCATGCAGGAATAAACGGTTGTTCCAGCATCCAGACTGCGCTCGATCAGCATGACCTTGTATTGAAGGCTGTCAATGGCATCGAGGACATAGTCGAATGTTTTCATGTCGAACTGCTCGCAGGTGCGGCCGGTGTAGGCCAGGTGGTGAGCTTCAATGGTCGCATAGGGATTGATCTCCAGCAGCCGTTTTTTGAGTTCCTCCACCTTGGACTTACCAATATTCACCGTGGTTGCCTGCAATTGCCGATTGATATTGGTTGAGCAGACGTCATCTGAGTCCACAAGGGTCAGATGTTCCACGCCGGATCGTATCAAGGCTTCAGCGGTCCAGCTCCCGACGCCGCCAACGCCGAATAGGGCAACGCGGATGGTTGTGAGCTGCTCCATCGCCGGCTTACCTACCAGCATGGCGGTGCGATGAAAGAGATGACTGCGGCAGGGGGCGTGTGTGTGAGCGCTCATGGGCCAATTATCCGGGTTGATAACACGAGGACCGTCCGGGATGGAAGATAGGTCAAAATGGTACTGTTGAGACCGCCATATTCGCCCCAGGGTTCCACGCGTCCAAACCCGCCGAATTCCACCGCATCGCTATCCATGAGCAGCCGGTAATTTCCCTGCGGCACAGGGATGGAATAATCCGTGAAGGATTTTGATGGGTTGAAGTTGAATATGAAGACGAGCCCGGCCCGTTCGAAGGCCAGCACCTGGTCGGACATATGTTCCTGCAGGAAATGGGGCCCAGAAGTTTCGATCAGTTTGTAGTCCTTGCACAAGTTCATCATGGATTTATCGAACTCGGCCAAAAACCGATACCGGAGATTCGGGTCATCACGCAGATGCCATTGGCGGCGTGCATAATGATAACTCCAATGATTGCCTTCACGCGGGAAATCAATCCACTCAGGATGTCCGAATTCGTTCCCCATGAAGTTGAGATAACCATGCCCGGCCGTGGCCAATGTGATCAGGCGGATCATTTTGTGTAGTGCAATGCCCCGGTCAACACGAAGATTGTTTTGGAAGACGCTCATACCCGTGTACATGTCGGCGTCAATCAGGCGGAAGATGATGGTTTTATCGCCCACCAGCGCCTGGTCATGGGATTCGGAATAGGAGATTGTTTTTTCATCCTGTCGCCGATTGGTCAGTTCATAATAAAGATTACCCACAGGCCAGTTCTCGTCGGCTACTTCTTTGATGAGTTTGATCCAGTAGTCCGGGGTTCCCATGGCGAGCCGGAAATCAAAGCCAATGCCACCATTTTCGAGGGGCGTGCCCAGGCCGGGCATTCCACTGACATCTTCCGCGATGGTCATGGCATCCGGGCGTACCGTGTGGATGACCTTGTTGGCGAGAGCCAGATAGGCAACCGCATCGTCATCCACATTGCCGTCATAATAATCGCCATAGTTTGTGAAGGCCTTACCCAAGCCGTGATCATAGTAGAGCATGCTGGTGACGCCATCAAAGCGGTATCCGTCAAAGCGGTATTCATCCAGCCAGAACCGGCAGTTGGAGAGGAGGAAATGAAGAACTTCGGTTTTGCCATAGTTAAAGCAACGTGAGTCCCAGGCGACGTGGTCGCCACGTGCGCCTTCATGGAAATACTGGGTCAGGGTCCCGTCGAACCGGCTCAACCCCTCGGTTTCGTTGCGCACCGAATGAGAGTGAACCAGATCCATGATGACGGCCAGGCCTGCCCCGTGCGCGGCATCGATCAGGGATTTTAGTTCTTCTGGAGTTCCAAAGCGGGAGGAGGCGGCGAAATAATTACTGACGTGATATCCAAATGACCCGTAGTAAGGGTGTTCCTGAATCGCCATGAGTTGAAGGGTATTATAGCCAGCCTCCACAATTCGGGGCAAAATCTTCTCTTCAAACTCACGATAGGTTCCAAGTCGTGGTTCCGCCTGGGCCATTCCCACATGGGCTTCGTAAATCCGGGGGGCATCAGGACTGCGTTTAAAGGGGCCATTTTCCCAGATATAGGGTTGCTCCGGCCACCAGACTTGGGCGCTGAAGATCTTGGTGTTCTCGTCCTGGACGGTGCGTCGTACATAGGAGGGGATGCGTTCCGCCCAACCGCCGAACCACGCTACAATCAGTTTGAAGAGATCGCCGTGCTTCAATGTGGTTCCGGCTAACTTCAATTCCCAGACTCCGCTGGACGAGACCTTGCTGAAGGCGAAGCCGGGCGCAGATTTCCATTGGTTGAAATCGCCAATCAGGGTGATGGAGGTTGCATTGGGCGCCCATTCGCGAATGACCCAACTGCTGTCAGGAAGTCGATGGAGGCCAAAGAACTCATGGCCAGCGGCAAAATCAGCCAGCGGTATTTTGGCCTGGGTCAGCCGTTTCTCGGTCTCGCGGGTAAGTTGGAGGCGTTTGCGAATGACAGATTCAAACGGCTGGAGATAGGGGTCCCTCTGAATCAGTGGAAGCTCCCTCTCCGTCTCTTTTGATTTATCTGTCATGAGGCAATGTGTTAGGACCGGAAAACTTCAAATGTTCGGGATTGACCGTCGGCCCGTTTGATTTGCACGGTGATGATGCCATCACTGTCGCAACTATAGGTCTCAACGGCTTCGCCAGCCAGATCATTTCTTGGCATAATCTGGTCAGGGGTTAAGGTCTCATTAACTGCCAGCGAGTAATCATATGGAAACAGGATTTCAGACCAGGTCCGCAAGCCGGCCTCCGGTTTTCCTTCCCTATCCACAGAGGTACATTCCAAATAGCGGAAGCGACCGATATTGTGGCGGGGCCGGTAGCGGACTTCGGCGGAAATCGGGGCGTCCCCGCGGGCGGGAAGCCGTAGACCTGCTTGAAAGACCGGTGCGAAGATTTCCCGTGTCCCGTGGTCCGCCAGTCGTATGACTCCGAAATGCCGGGCAAACACCTCGTGTACACGCATGGTCTCGACGCTTTGGATGGCCGCACCCATGGAGGTTGCGCTGAAAGGCTTGTCGGTGGTAAAGAGTTTCACTTTCGGGAAGCGGCGCGCGATAAGCTTGCTCACCAACGGGAGTCGGGATGAGCCACCGACCAGATAGATGGTCTCCAGTTCATCATTACCTTCCGTTTTGATCACTTCTTCGAGCTTAGCCACCGCTGGCTCAATCAATTCGGCCAGATGTTTTTCGTAAGTGGCGGCGATCACTTTGACGGGCTCACCAGACAACCCGATTTCTTCGGGATCCAGTGTGAGGGTGCGTGACTGGCCGGCGCTCAGCCGTTCTTTTTCCCGGCAGGCATGCATCAGGAGCATGGTGCGTTGAAAGAGGGTGAGTGCCTTGAGTTGAATTTTCAGTTTCTCGCAAAAAAGCTCGGCCAGCACGGCATCAAAATCGTCGCCGCCCAGATTTTCTATTCCAGCGGAACCAAGGACGGTGTAGTCGGTAGTACTGATACGGACGACAGAGGCATCGAAGGTTCCCCCGCCCAGATCGAATACGGCTACCGTCATTTTTAACTGACGTGCCTTGGCGCGGTTGCCGTGCACCATCCGATCCGCCAGTTCGATGGCGGCGGCGGAAGGTTCATTTAGCGTACTGATGACCGAGAAGCCAGCTTCCTTGAATGCCGACCGGGTTAAGTGACGTTGGGCGCCATTGGCGTTAGCCGGCCAGGTGAGAACCGCTTC
Organism: bacterium; assembly: GCA_037143175.1. Classification (NCBI taxonomy): domain Bacteria; species bacterium. The sequence continues at coordinate 17,044 of JBAWZF010000037.1, read as the reverse complement.
AAGCGGCTCGAGGGGGCCGACAATCCCGGAGGCGCGCACCGAGTCGTAGATGGCCTGGGTGAACTGACGGAACGTGTCGCGCATATCCAGGCCGCCTGGAATGGAGTCGGTGGCAATACGCATGCCATCCACATAATTCCGGAAGAACCGCTTGAAAGAACGGATCGGGATATAGCGCTGGGCGGCGCCGGGTTCGGCCAGGGATCGTTCCGCTTCGGCTCCGAATCGGAGGCAACCAGTGGAGATGTCGTAGACGAAAAAGGAGGGAAAAACCTCACGGGAAACGCGCCCGATGGCGGTATCGGTAACATGGGGAACCAGAGGGTAACGTCCCCGATCCGCACAAACCACCACCGTGTTGGTGGTGCCGTAATCTATTCCCAGATGAGCCATAATCAAGACCTCCGGTTGACTGCCACCAAAGCCTTGGCCACGACAATTCCACGTGGAGTGTGAAAGCCAGGACGCAATGTTTCGACGATGATTCCGTCGGCAAGCGAAGCATCAGAAACTTCGCGGCAAACGGTGTGGATCAAGGGGTCGACATGCTCGAGGCGTTCCGCCTCGAATTTCATGGCACCGAGATCAGAGAGCAGGGCATCCATTTGTTCTGCGATACGACGAGCTTCGCCACCAGCCGAGGCGGCGCTATTCCGGATGGTAACCAGTTCGCGGATCACATCGTTCATCCGGGCTTCCATCAGATCATTCAAGACCCGGCGCAGGGCGTCGACTTCCTCGATGGACCCCGTGGTCACAGGAGCCATGAGCCGGGATATCTGAGTGCGCAGGGCAGTGATTTCCTGTCGGAGCGCCTCAGTACCTGCGCTGGGAATGGGCCTTGATGGCGCCACTTCGTTTTTCGCTGGTTTTGACGCAATCGGTTTGGCAACGGGCTTCAGGGTCGCTTTTTTTACAACAGGTTTAGCCGCAACGGGTTTTGAAACAGTTTTGGCGGCGACAAGAGGGGTAGAGGTTTTGATGCTGGCTTTGGTGACCGGCTTGATCATTTTCGTCTTCTTCATAGCTGTATATCCTTTTTCATTCAAACAGATTCGAGTGGCTAACAGACTAGAGGAGATTACTTGAAAATCAAGATCATTTCATACTCGGCGAGCCTGTAACTGGCGCGTTTTGCACTTCCTGTGGTAGAATTTAAGGCATGGCAAAGTTGGATCGAGCCTTTTATAACCGCGATACGGTGACGGTGGCCCGGGATCTTCTTGGGAAATGTTTGGTGCATGTGGTACAGGGCAACAGACGAGTCGGAAGGATCGTGGAGGTCGAGGCCTATGTCGGAGTTCACGATAAGGCCTCGCATTCGGCGAAGGGGCTGACGACGCGAAATGCCCCGATGTTTGGGCCGCCCGGCATCGCGTATGTCTATCTGATCTACGGCATGTATTATTGCATGAATGTGGTTACCGAGGCAGAGGGGCATGCTTCGGCGGTGCTGTTGCGGGCGGTCGAGCCACTGCAGGGGATTACAGAACGGACGCAGGGTCCCGGCCTGCTGTGTCGTGCAATGGGTATAGATAAGCGCCTGAATCGACATGATTTTCTGAGCGACGACTTTTATCTTACCGATGATGCCCCCGCCGATTTCAAGATTGTAAAGCGACCCCGGATCGGGGTGGACTATGCTGGAGCCTGGGCAAAACGGCATTTGCGGTTCTATATTGCCAGCAACCCGTTTGTGTCGAGAAAGTAACAACCCTGCAACTCATCGACGTTAGCCGGTACCGGCAATTGGGCTTGAAAGGTTTGCCTAGCATCCCTACTATGCCCCTTGTTGTCAATTATGCCCCGGTAGCTCAGCTGGACAGAGCAGCCGTTTCCTAAACTGCAGGTCGCGCGTTCGAACCGCGCCCGGGGTACCAACTCACCATCTGTGTTACTTGCGGCTACCAAAGATTATCGCCAACACAAACAACACGATGAAAATGAAAAAGAGGATTCGAGCCATGTCGGTTGCGGCTGCCGCAATTCCTCCAAACCCGAAAACGGCGGCGATGATCGCAATAATTAAAAATGTAATTGCCCACCTTAACATAGCGTCTCCTTTATTTTGAGGTAAATGGTCATATCAACCTTGACACAAGTAGGCTACGCCAGAGTTCAGTCTCGTTCTATAGGGTATAACCCTGCCAGAAATTCAAGTGAATATTCTGAGGGGTTCATGCGTCTATTTATACAAAGGGGCGTCAGTTAAACTCCTGAAAACGAGGAATATAATGAACAAGATAATGAAAATTTCTGGGGTAGTTGTGGCGATTATGCTCGCAGGTTCCGTGACGATGGCTGATTCAGGTAGGGGAAGGGATAATTCCTACCGCGGAAGGGACAGTCACTCCGGGTATAATTCGAGGTGTTCCTACCAAAATAGAGGCTATGACCGAGATCGACATGGTGGCTATTATCGTGGCGATCATGGAAGTCTGGCAATCGGACTGTTCGGTCTGGCTGCGGTTGCGGCTGTCGCGTGTGCGGCAAGTCAGCCGGATACGGTTTATGTTGAGCGTCAGGTGGTCTATGCTCCGCCCCCAGTTGTTTATGTGCAGCAACCTGCGCGAGTGGTATATCAGCCTATTCCTGCTCAGGTGGAATATGTGCAGCAACCTGCAACCATGACCATAAATGTGCAGAATTCAAATGGCTCAATGACCCCTGTTGCCATGCGTCAGATTGGCATCCAGTGGGTAGGCCCAAAGGGTGAATACTACGACAATCTCCCGTCAGTAGGGCAGTTACGGCCCGTTTACGGTTTTTAATTTTCTTTCTTTGCTTTGAGGGCGTTTGTGGATTATCTTTTCTCGAAACAAATTAAGGGAGCACCATGAACGTTTCAGGTAAGTTGATTGAGATTTTCGAGACTGTGAAGATAAAGGAGTCTTTTCAAAAGCGGGAATTCGTACTTGAGTTCGCAAGCAACCCCAAGTATCCCGAGTTGGTTAAGTTTGAACTGGTTCAGGATAAATGTAATTTACTGGATAATTTCAAAGTGGGGCAGGAAATCTCTGTAGAGTTTGATCTGCGCGGACGCAAATGGACTGATCAGAAGGGCGCCGTTAGATATTTCAATACACTTCAGGCATGGCGTGTAAGTGCAGCAGATGGAGCTTCTGGTGGTGCTACTGCAGAACAAGGAGCCCCGCCTATGGAGGATACCGAAGATTTCAGCGGTGAAAAGGATGGCGGACTTCCTTTTTGATGGAACTAAAAAAAGATTACAATAAAACCATGGGGTAATTCGTTTTGTGTAATAGTTGGTTGGTTTCTCAAAAGTAATAAAGAAAGGTTCAGTTATATGAAGGTATTAAGTTTGATCGGGTTGAGTGTTGTTGTTGCAGCTTCTTTGTCAGCTACCGTAATGGCCGAGGAAGTTAAGGCCCCGGATGCGGTCAAGGCTCCCGCAGTTGGCAAGCCCCATAAGGCCGAGCGGATTGATATGTTTAAGAAGGCCGATGCCAATGCTGATGGCAAGTTGTCGCTTGATGAATTCAAGACGATGGCGAAGGGTCCCGATGCTGAAAAGAAATTTACGGCGGCCGACACGGACAAAGACAACTTTTTGACCCCCGAAGAGCTTAAGGCCGCGAAAGCTGCCGAGCACGCCGAGCGCGTTGCCAAGAAAGCGGCCAAAGATGCGCCTGCAGTAGCCCCTGCACTTCCTGTTAAGTAAAAAACTTTTACCTGCGCTTGTGCGCATGTATAGTATATGCCCTGCAAAGACAAACTTTGCAGGGCTTTTTGTTTTTTAAGTGGATGGCTAAAAAATCATGACTGAATGTGAAACCTTTTTGGATTTATTGAAGCAGGCATTGCAGGATAATACGTTTATCAAGTTGGTGCTGGGAAAATATCGGGGACGACAGACTGGTCTCGAGAAAATCACCATTCGGCCTGTGGTGATCGCTGATCAGGAAACGCTTTCTTTTGTGTACCGGCATCAAACCCAGGATGTGACCCGAAATTTTGACGTTGCGCAGGTCTTGCCGATGATTCAGCAACTGCTGGGGAGCGATTTCAAGAGTGCCCATCTGTTTTCGATCACGGCAGATGTCCAGATTGATTTCAGCAAGAAGGGAAAGACCATCCTGAGTCGAAGTAAGCCATCCAGTGAGGTGTTACCCGCCCGGGAACACGATCGGATCAAGGAACGATTAATCGATTATAACAGCCCCTTTTTGAAGGCGCTAGGGGTCACGAATGAAAGCGGGCAGGTTTTGCCGTCCATGTCCAGTAAATGGAAACAGATCAATGTTTTCCTGGAACGGTTCCGTGGGGCGTTTGCCGCTTCCCGAATTGGTCCCGCCATTCCGGTGCGAGTGGTTGATTTCGGCGCAGGGAAGGGCTATCTCACCTTCGCGATCTATGAATATTTGAGCACCATACTTCGCCGGGAAGCGGTGGTCACCGGGGTTGAGCTTCGCGATGACCTGGTGCGTTTCTGTAATACTGTTGCAAAGGCCAGGGGTATGACCGGACTGAGTTTTACACCGGGTGATTTGGGGAGCTATGCGATGGGATCCCTGCAGGTGCTGATTGCTTTGCATGCCTGTGATACCGCGACGGACCAGGCGATTGCGCTTGGCATTCGGGCAGGTGCCGAGATCATCATGTGTGCCCCTTGTTGTCACAAAGAGCTGCGACCCCAGATGGTAAGTTCTTCGGTACTGGCCCCCATGCTTCGGCATGGAATTCACATGGGGCAGGAGGCTGAAATGGTTACGGATAGTCTGCGGTCGTTATGGTTGGAGGCTTCCGGCTATGAAGCGCAGGTATTTGAGTTTATTTCACTTGAGCACACTAGCAAGAACAAGATGATTCTGGGCGTAAAGCGTGCAAAGCCGGAGCCGCGTGAGCCCATCCTTGCCCAGATTAAGGCGCTCAAAGCGTTTTATGGGATCAAAGAGCAGGCGCTTGAGAAGCTATTATGATCGATTTTCAGAATGTCTCTGTAGGTTTTGGCGCGCAGCAGGTGCTCGACGATGTGTCTTTCCGCATAAATAGCGGGGAGCGCGTGGGGATTGTGGGCCCCAATGGCGCGGGAAAAAGTACGATTTTCTCGCTCCTGACGGGGGAATCCACGCCGGATCGTGGTGATGTATCGATTTCTCGCAATATCCGCGTCAGTCATCTTCGGCAGCAACTCAAGCCTGCGGCCGCAGACATCAATTTGCTGGAATATTCTGAAAATGCCTTGCCTTCCCTTGTGGACAATCAGCGCCAGATCGAGGCCCTGGAGGCACAATTGGATCAGGTCACGGGGGTTGAGCGAGACCGGGTTGTCCGTCAATTGGGCGTGTTGCAAACAGACTTTGAGCACCAGGGCGGGTATGCCTTGAGTAGCCGGGCCAAGGCCGCATTGGGGGGCCTCGGGTTTGCAGTGAGTGATTTCCACCGGCCTTTTGCCGCTTTCAGTGGTGGCTGGCAGATGCGTGCGGAACTCGCGCGCGCCCTGGTGGCAGATCCCGATCTTCTGTTATTGGATGAACCTAGTAACTTTCTTGATATTCCGGCAGTGGAATGGCTTCAGCGCTATCTGCGCGATTACAAGGGAACACTTGTGCTGGTTTCCCATGACCGGTATCTACTGAATACCCTGACGACCGTGACGATGGAGGTGGCGGGCGGGCAGGTGACACGTTACGCCGGGAACTTTAACAAGTATGAGGAGGATTGCCGGCTTCGCCACGAACAATTAGAGGCGGCACGCGGGAATCAGGATCGCCGGCGTGAACAAATTGAGCAATTTGTCGAACGGTTCCGCGCTAAAAACACGAAATCTTCCCAAGTGCAGAGCCGGATAAAGATGCTGGAGAAGATGGATGAAATTGAAATCCCGCGTGTGGTCATGCGGGCTCCCCGTATCCGCGTTCCCAAGCCTCCGCACTGTGGTGTGGAACTGGTTAGATTGGATCAGGCCGGAGTGACCTATGACGGCCAAACGTGGGTTTTGCGTGGTTTGGATGTCCGAATCGAACGGGGCGAAAAAATTGGACTCGTTGGTCTTAATGGAATGGGGAAGACGACGCTTCTTAAGACGATTGCCGGAAAACTTCCCCTCAACGAAGGCCGGCGGGTGATGGGGCATAATGTGGTGATCGGGTATCAGGCTCAGGACTTTGCCGAAATGATGGATCCGGTGCGCACGGTACTGGAAACGGTTAAATCTGCCGCTCCCTCCCTGTCAGAGCGCGAAGTGCGCAGTATGTTGGGTGGCTTTTTCTTTTCTGGCGATGCGGTTGAAAAGAAAATTGCAGTGCTGAGTGGTGGTGAAAAAATGCGGGTGGCATTTGCGCGCCTGCTCGTGAATCCTCCCAATTTCCTGATGCTGGATGAACCTACTACCCATCTGGACATTCCTTCCCGTGAGGCTCTTGAAAATGCCCTGCATGATTATGAGGGAACAGTATGTCTTGTCAGCCATGACATTGAATTTACCCGTCATGTTGCCACCAGCATCATCGCCATGGCTCCGCCCGGGGTACGGAGATATCCCGGTGGTTATGATTACTATCATGAGAAATCTGAAGCCGAAGCCAGAAGCCAGGAATCTGAAACCAGAAATCAGAATTCAGAGGTCGAAAAAAGTGAGGGCGGGGATCGGAAGGCGTTGCGGCGCGAGCGGGCACTCAAACGTGAGGAGTTGAATAAAGTTCGAGGCCCCGTTGAAAAGCGCGTTAAAGCTGCAGAACGTAAAATGACAGCGCTGGAGCAGGAGCAGGATAAGTTGTCTGGTGAAATGATGAAACCGATGGTGGGAACCGATTATGCCAACCTCAACCGTCGCCTGAGTGAGATCCAGGCTGAACTGGCTGAGACGGTTGAACTCTGGGAAAAAGCAGCGCTGGAACTCGAAGCACTCCCCTGCGAGTGAAGCAGCCAGTGCCAGTGGGCAGTGAGCAGTGGACAGTGTACAGAGAGCAGTGGGCAGTAAGCAAAAAATGAAGGAGTCAGAATCCAGAATCCCTTCTGAATCTGACTCCTGTTTTCAACTGTTAACCGTTTTCTTGAGCGCCTTTGGCGCATCCGCTTGATGCGGACTTACTGTTAACTGTCAATGGTTCACTGTTTGTCTGTTGACTGCCCTCCTTTCGGGGCCCCTTATTTTTTGTCTACAGCTTTTCCTGCCTCCAGCCAACCTGCAATTCCTTGCGGATATTCTATAACATTTGTGTAACCCAGTTTTTTTAACCGGTCTGCCAACGCTTTGCTTGCGGGACATTTGAGCCCGGCACAATAGGTGACAACCAATGCTGATTTATCCGGTATTGCTTTTGAAATGACCGCTTCATCTGCATCAGCACTCAACTGCTGTGCCCCGGACAGGCGCTGTCCATCATCATATTTCCCGCTACGTGCATCGAAGATCTTTAGCGGAACTTTTGAATTAATGAGTGTAGCCAAGCCCTCTGTGTTCACTACGGCTTCCTTGGATGCCACAGGACAACCTTTTGCGTCCGCATTCATTTCAACCGCACAGGCTCCAGCGGGACAAGCTACCGCCTTATCATCACCCTTTGTCTTGGCGTGATCATCATCCACACCGCATGTTCCACAATGAGCCATCGCTACTGCCGACCCCACACCAACCAATGCTGCAACTGCAACACTTGCCATTTTAACTATTTTCATTTTTATCCTCACTTACCTTTCTGTTTATTCTTCTTTTAACATTATTATGTTTAGCATGGACGGTGCCATAGTTGAGGAAGGCTGTAATATTATTTGTAACATGTTGATGGCGTTACTGATACGCTATGTGATCAAATTTGCATCGAGAACCACGCTATTGGCCAAAATTGTCTCACCAAGCTCGGATGAGACATTATGAGACATCAATTTTACTGCTCAACCTTCCAGAACCATCAATTCAGGATGCGGCAAGGCAGGATCTTCGCAGAGATGTCTGGGAGCCTTTCCTGTGAATAGGCGAATCCAGAGGTGAAGGCTTGCCCCAACAATCAGAAGCACCATGACCATAAAGGTTGCCGTAACAGCGATGTCGACTTGGTTATTAAAAATCTGAGCTGAGATTCGGGTGATATCGCCGGGACTGGCGACAGCCAATTGTTGGCGTAGGGTCGCAATGGCGGGTATAAAGCCCCCGGCATGTGTTGCAAAGATTTTCTGCCAGCCTGCTGTCATGGTGACAATCAACAGAAAAACCAGGGGAATGAGGGTGACCCAGATGTAACGATCACGGTTCATTTTAATCAAGATGGTGGTTCCCAATGCCAATGCGATTACAGCAAGCAACTGGTTGGCAATGCCGAAGATCGGCCAGAGACTGTTGATGCCACCATACGGGTCAATCACTCCCTGATAAAGGAACCAGCCCCAGGCACTGACAAATAAAACACTGGCGAGCAGATTGGCCGGAATGGATGCAGTATTCCCCAGCGGTTTCCACACATGGCCCAAAACGTCCTGCAGCAAAAAGCGGCCCACCCTTGTTCCGGCATCGATCGTTGTGAGAATGAACAACGCCTCAAACATAATGGCAAAGTGGTACCAGAGTGCCATCATGGCCTTACTTCCGATGGCGTCGGTGAACATCTTGGCCATGCCCACAGCAAACGTGGGGGCTCCGCCGGTTCTCCCAATCAAGGTTTTCTCGCCCACATCGTTGGCCAGTTGAGACATTTCGGCTTCGGTTACCGGGAAGCCGGCCGCCGATATTTTGGCCACAACCGCCGCGGGCTCGCCCTTCATGTTGATGGCAAAGTATTGGCCCGGCTCCATGGCACAAGCGGCAATAAGAGCCATGACGCCTACGGCCATCTCAGTAATCATGGCGCCATAGGCCACCGAATGGACAGTGGATTCGTGCGTCACAAGTTTTGGGGTAGTGCCGGTGGAAATCAGGGCGTGGAAGCCGGAGATTGCTCCGCAGGCAATGGTAATGAACACGAACGGAAAGAGTTTGCCCGGAACCACCAGTCCATTACCATAAATGAAACTGGTAAGCTTGGGCATGTGAAGCTGTGGGGCCACCCAGATAATCGCCAGCATCAGGACAATAACAGTGCCAATCTTCATGAATGAACTCAGGTAGTCACGAGGGGCTAGCAACAGCCATACCGGCAGGATGGAGGCCAGAAGTCCATAGCCGATAATCGACCAGGCGAGCCAGGGCGCTGAGCGGGTGAACCAGGCGGACCAGACAGGTGAGCCGTGAATAAATTGGCCGCCCCATACGGCGACCAGCAGAAGTAATGCTCCCATGATGGAGCCTTCCACCACTTTCCCGGGACGGATCACCCTGAGATAAATTCCCATAAACAAGGCAATGGGAATGGTGGAGGCAACGGTGAAGAGCCCCCAGGGGCTTTCTGCCAATGCCTTGACTACAACCAGGGCCAGCACCGAAATGAGAATAACCATGATGCAGAGGATGCCCCAAAGCGCCAGCGCCCCAGCGAAGGTGCCAACTTCTTCTTTCACCATCTGCCCTAGCGATTTTCCGCCCCGCCGCATGGAACAGAAAAGTGCAACGGCGTCATGCACGCCGCCTGCCAGCGTGCCGCCAATCAAGATCCACAGGGTGCCGGGTAAGTAACCGAACTGGGCGGCGAGCACAGGGCCCACGAGCGGGCCCGGCCCGGCGATGGCTGCAAAATGGTGGCCGAACACGATCCAGCGGTTGGTGGGAACATAGTCCTTGCCGTCTTCCTTGGTATAGGCCGGGGTAGCGCGCCGATCATCCAGTGCCAGGACTTTGGCTGCCAACCACTTGCTGTAGAACCGGTAGCTGATCATGAAACAACAGAGCGTGGCAGTCACAAACCAGAGGGCGCTGATGGATTCTCCCCGGTGAAAGGCAATGACCGCCAGCGAGGTTGCTCCGAGCAGGGATAGGAAGAGCCAGAAGAGAATAGATCGAAGTTTCATAATGTCAGGTAAAGTGCCGATAGTAGGGAGGAAAGTCAAGAAACAGGGCGGAGCAGGGCAGCCGTATCCTTTTTCGTAGTTGATTAGGACGTAGTTGTTTTTCGCCATGTGCCTCCCCTAAGAATGACGACAGTCTGGCATAGGCGACGGCAGATATTAATCAGGCATTCTTGCTTTTCATAATCTTCAATGCTAACTAGTGTGAGCATGATTAAGCCAGTAGGTATAGGGGAGGTTGGATATGCGGTAGGGGTTGACCGGACGACCGCTTCAGCTGTGCTGAATGGGCGGGGTGACAAGCTCCGGATCAGTCCTGCGACTCAGGCCCGTGTCCTTGCCGCCGCCCGGCAGTTGGGGATCGCAAGGCGAGAGAGTGGGGCCGGTCAGATTGCCCAAGCGGTGGGAGCAGGGATGTCCCGGTCAGCGCCGCAACCGCCAGTCAATTCCATGCCGCGGATGACGTGGGTGTAGATCATTGTGGTTTCCACGCTTTCATGCCCCAACCGATTCACTCAACACCACCCACCGTGATTTGCGGAACTTACCAGCGGCAATGTAGAGCCGTTGGTCGTCTCGATGGAAGTCTTTCAATCGCGAACCTCCACGGTTCCCTCTGCGGCGTGTTGGCGTTGGCGCATCCACTCCAAATATGAATTCAGAAGAGGCTGATAGTGTGGTGGTGGCACCAACCGGTCGAATCGTCCGTGTATTTCAAGGTATTTAGTGAAGCGGCGGATTGCGTATCGCACCTCACGAAGGGGGGCTTTCCCCGAACCAAGGTTCTTGTAATAAGACGGAAACCGGCGAAGGAAACTGGCGACGTCGTGCGCGGTAAGTTGCTGGCGTGTCGCCGCATTCGCGCCACCCAAAAATGAGTTCAGATGGCCTACATTACGAAGATGTCGCCGGATAATTACTCGGTTGTATTGCTGGTTTATCAACCACTCGCAAAAACCATCCAGCAACTCCCTTAATGGCCCGCTTCGGAGTTTAATAATGGTTTCAGGACACTCAAATACCCGTTCCATTGCCATGATAGCCTCCTTGCTCCGCCTGCATATACAGGTAGAGTAGGCCATCTAATAGCACGGAATTATGTGAAGTGAAATTCTCGAAGATAGTCAGAAATCCCAACAAATCGAAGGAAAATAGCCAAAGGCGGGCTACACTTCACATAATTCTGAACTTCACATTACAATCCTTATGTTGAGCTCAACATAAGGATTGGTACACGGACTGCGACGGATGTACGGGGGTTTCTGAAATCTATTGGCCTACGATCTATTTTCCGCCGTGCCTGCGACATGATTTCGATTGGGTGACTGGCCGTGGGGGATGGGAGTCCAATAAGCGCTTCTATAGGCTTCAGCGCGCTTATGGCGTATCCGCAGTACGCTCTGGGATTCGTGCAGCAGGGGTTACTTTGTCCTGGTTCGCCTGGGTGAAGTGGACGAAATAAATAATCCTCCATTGGATTATTTGAACCAATGGCCTTCAGGGCGCGCACCTGAAGGCGGTTGGTTCAGAAATTTTCAGGTTTTTTCGTTCTGCGAGCCGTGCACGACCCGTGCACAAACCGTGCACATGAACCATGCCGCATCACTGTATTTCACAGATTCACTCGAAGGGAAATCATTTTGACAGACATGCGTTTCGATCAATAAAAACGGGCCTGATATTGCTATCAGGCCCGTGCCAGATTGGTAGCGGGGGTTGGATTTGAACCAACGGCCTTCAGGTTATGAGCCTGACGAGCTACCGGGCTGCTCCACCCCGCAGATGTGTTTCTTCAACAAGGCGAAGAATATATCTTTGTTATGCGAGAAGAGCAATGCTTATTTAAAAATATTTAAATACGGATTTTCCTTATACCATATTCAGGGTATTCCCTATGGTTGAATTATCTGATGGTGGTAGGCTGAAATTACGAAAAGAGGGCTGCCTATGAATGTACTATTGTTGGATGATGATCCTTTCTTATTATCCATGTTGAAGGGGGCTTTGATTAAGTGGGGGCATAATGTATCCGCTTACTCCAATCCAGATCAATGCCCTGCCTATTGCGCTCAAGCCTGCCCCTGTACGTTATGCAAACTTGGTTGCCCTGATATAATTCTGACTGACGTGAATATGCCGATTATCAGCGGGATGAAATTTGTTGATGAATTGAAACGCAAAAATTGTAAGTGTCCACGAATTGGAATGATGTCTGGGGACTGGAGCGATGGGGATATGCAGAGAGCCAGTCGTCTCGGGGTTACAATATTCTCTAAACCCTTTGATCTCCCAACCCTTAGATCCTGGATCTCAGAAGATAACAGGCGGGTTGCTTAGTGATATTTTGAAAACCTTGATCATTGAGGATCCATCGTCATGTTCCCATTTCCCGTTTCCGGTTTTGACAAATAGTCAATGGGGTGTACGATGTTCGCCTCATTATGAAAAAATTGATCCTGTTTTGTATTATCATTCTTATAGTTGCGGGTGTGGGCGCAGTTGTGACGAAAAATCGACGGACCGAGGGTGAATCGTCAGCGAAGGCGGCAAAAGCCAAAAATGCGCCCGTGCCGGTATCGATGACCAACGTGTTGACGATGACGGTGCCTGTGGAAGTCAGCACGTTCGGGACAGTAGAGTCGTTGACGACGGTGGCCGTGAAATCCCAGTTCACTGGAATTTTGGCTAAAGTGCGATTTGCTGAGGGGCAGGAAGTTCAGGAAGGTGAGCTTCTGTTTGAACTTGATTCCCGCGGTCCCGAGACAGCACTCCGGCAAGCCGTGGCGGCTTTGGAGAAGGATCGTGTGCAATGGGGAAATGCCGTCAAAGAGGCTGGGCGTCTTGAGGCTCTATTAAAAAAGGGATTTGTGGCTCAGGATGTTCGCGATGCGGCGGTGGCGGCGGCGGATACACTCAAGGCCATCATGCAATCTGATGAAGCGGCAGTGGATAATGCCCGGCTCCAGTTAAGCTATTGTTCCATCCGTTCGCCTATCTCCGGCCGAACCGGAACGCTTCTCATTCATCAGGGGAATCTTGTGAAGGCGGATGACTCCACGCTGGTCACAATCAATCAATTGCATCCGATTTTGATCCGTTTTGTGCTTCCGCAACAGGAACTGGCGAAGGTGCGAACCCGAATGGATCAGGGGGGATTGACGCTGGTTGCCGCGCCTCAGGGGGGTGGCACACTTGCCCAAACGGGAACCGTGGTATTTGTCGATAACTCTGTGAATGAGACGACCGGAACAATCCAAATCAAAGCGCGGTTTGATAATAAGCCTGCAGCATTGTGGCCCGGTCAGTTTGTCAAGGTGGTCCTTGAACTTGACAGGCAGGAAAATGCGGTGGTGGTTCCCGAGTCGGCTGTATTGTTGGGCCAGCAGGGTGCGTATGTTTACGTGACGGATCGGGACGGTCGAGTCACCGTCCGTTTTGTGATGGTGGATCGGACGGTCGCAGGGATGTCGGTGATTGCGAGCGGCCTGGTGCCAGGAGAGGAAGTCGTCACGGATGGGCAGCTGCGCCTTAAGCCCGGGGCCCTTGTTAAACCTCGGAATTCGGCCAAGTCTGAATCTGTCCCTGCAGGTCGTTCATGAATCTGGCTGCGCCGTTTATTCATCGTCCGGTGATGACCACGCTGAGCGCCTTGGGTTTGGCGATTTTTGGCATTGTGGCGTATCAGCAACTGCCGGTGAGCGACCTGCCGAACGTGGATTATCCAACGATCCAGGTTTCCGCGTCCCTTCGCGGCGGAACGCCTGAGACTATGGCCGCAGCGGTTGCAACTCCCCTGGAACGGGAATTCTCCACGATCGCTGGCTTGGATTCCATGAATTCCTCAAGCGCCCAGGGGAGTTCGCAAATCACCCTCCAGTTCGTTTTGAGTCGTGACCTGGATGCCGCAGCGCTGGACGTCCAGGCGGCGATCGCCAGGGCAATGCGACGCTTGCCCCCGGAAATGGATACCCCGCCTTCCTATCAGAAGATCAATCCGGCTGACCAACCCGTTCTGTTTCTGGCCCTGACCAGTCCTACCTTGCCGCTTTACGAACTCAATGAATACGCCGAATCGTACTTGGCCCAAAACATTTCGATGGTGGCGGGGGTCGCTGCCGTCTCGGTGTATGGCTCTCAGAAATTTGCGGTTCGGGTTCAGTTGGATCCCCATGAGTTGGCGGTCCGGGGCATCGGGTTGGAAGAGGTGGCTGGTGCGATCCAGTCCGGAAACGTGAATCTTCCCACTGGTAGTTTGTCTGGTCCCAATCGGACTTTTGCCGTGCAGGCCGATGGACAGCTTTCCAAGGCAAAGGATTATCGTTCCCTGATTGTTTCCTACCGTAATGGTGCGCCCGTGCGTCTGGAGGAGTTGGGGTCGGTCCTGGACAGCGTTGAAAATAACAAGGTGGCGGCGTGGTATTGCACCAGCAATCAGATGCAGCGATCCATTGTATTGGCCGTCCAGCGCCAGCCAGGAAAGAACACCGTGGAGGTGGCGGCGAATGTCCGTAAATTACTAAAAAATCTGAATGCCGACCTGCCTGCGTCTGTCTCTATGGAGGTTCTGATTGATGCCAGCGAGTCGATCAAGGCGTCGTTTGAGGACGTCAAATTTACACTGCTGCTGACGTTGGTTCTCGTGGTGCTGGTTATCTTTATTTTCCTGAGAAATGTATCGGCGACACTGATCCCCAGTCTGGCCTTGCCGATGTCCATGGTTGGAACGTTTATCGTCATGGCGGTTTTGAACTACAGCCTCGATAATCTTTCACTCATGGCGCTGACTCTGGCGCTGGGGTTTGTGGTGGACGACGCGATTGTGGTGCTTGAAAACATTGTCCGCCACCGGGAGATGGGTAAGGACAGGTTTACGGCAGCATTGGACGGGACCCAGGAGATTAGCTTCACGATTGTGTCCATGACCATCTCTCTGGCCGCTGTATTCATTCCGGTTCTGTTTATGGGCGGCGTGGTGGGGCGTTTGTTCCGTGAATTTGCTGTGACAATCGGTGCGGCAGTCCTAGTTTCCGGGGTGATCTCGCTGACGCTGATTCCCATGCTCAGCGCCCGGTTTGTCGGCGTTTCGTCGCACAGTGGTCATGGACGTCTGTATCAATGGATGGAGGCCGGTTTTGACGCGGTTTTAGGGTGGTATTCGTCCGGTTTGCGCTGGGCGCTTGATCATGGGCGGATTATGTTAGGTTTGGCATTTATTACTCTGATTGCTACTGGGGTTTTGTTCTGGGTAATCCCCAAGGGATTTATGGCGAGTGAGGATCGGGGGCGGATCAATGTGACTACAGAAGCCATTGAGGGGATTTCCTTCGACTCCATGGTAACTCATCAGGGACTGATGATCCGGATACTGCAGGAGGATCCGAATATCCTTAGCTTTATGTCTTCTGTCGGTGCTCGGGGAAGTAGCGGGGGCAATGTAGGCCGGTTTATTGTGAGCCTGAAACCCAGCAAAGATCGCCGGATGACCACGGATGAAGTGGTACAATCTCTGCGGTCAAAATTGTCCGGCATTACCGGGATCCGGACGTACCCGGTTAATCCTCCTTTAATCAACATTGGTGGACGCTCCTCAAAGAGCCAGTATCAGTTCACCCTTTCAAGCACAGACACGGATGAGTTATACCGCTCTGCGGACAGACTGGTGGAACGTCTCCGGGAACTGAATACCCTTCAGGACGTTTCAAGCGACTTGCAGTTAAAGAATCCACAGATGAACGTAGAGATTAACCGCGATCTGGCCTCCTCACTCCAAATCACGGCTGATCAGATTGAGACGGCGTTATTTAACGCTTACAGTAGCCGGCAGGTCTCCACCATTCTTGCGCCAAACAATCAGTATGCCGTCATCCTCGAGATGCTTCCGCGCTATCAGTCGGATCCCTCCGTACTCTCCTGGCTCCATATTCGGACTGGGGATGGGCGGATGATTCCTCTTGATGCCGTGGCGCGGCTAAAGAACGATGTGGGGCCAGTGACTATCAATCATTCCGGCCAGATGCCCTCTGTTACGATAACTTTTGATATCCGACCGGGGGTTTCTCTTGGAGCGGTTGTCGAACAAGTGAACACTGTGGCTCTTGAGGTTCTGCCGGCGAATATCAGCACGATGTTTCAGGGCACGGCGCAGGTGTTTCAGTCTTCTTTTAAAGGAATGGGCTGGCTTCTGGCACTCGCGGTATTGGTGATCTACATTGTGTTGGGGATCCTGTATGAAAACTTTTTCCATCCCGTGACGATTCTGTCCGCCTTGCCCTTCGCCGGGGTGGGGGCCTTGGTGACTCTGATGATATTTGGAGCTGAACTTTCGATATATGCTTTTGTCGGTATCATCATGTTGGTCGGGCTGGTGAAGAAAAACGGTATCATCATGGTCGATTTTGCCGTGGCGGCCCGTCGTGATCAGGGTAAGTCTGCCCGGGATGCAATTTATGATGCCTGCCTGATCCGCTTCCGCCCTATCATGATGACGACAATGGCGGCCTTGGTGGCGGCAATTCCGATTGCTGTCGGGTATGGTGCTGGCGGCGAAGCCAGGCGTCCCCTCGGGTTGACCGTGGTTGGGGGCCTCCTGTTCTCTCAAACTCTGACGCTTTTTGTTACCCCGGTCTTTTATCTCTACATGGAACGTCTGCAAGAGATTTTAGCGAAGAAGCTAAAATGAGATACTCGCGGTCTGATACTCGCAAATTCAGCCGATGTCTCCCTCAAGCTCATCCAAACCGTGAGGGATTGTTTGGGCTCAGTATCTGCTATTTGATGGCGTTGAAATTCCCCGAATAAGTTCCGGTTCCCGTATAGGTGGTCAGAGTACCCTGGATGGATCCCGCAATGCGGTTATTGACTACCGTTCCCAGGAATTGAATGTCACCCGTGCCGTTTGTTGTCGTCACAGAGGAGACTAGCAAGAAGTTCGCTCCAGAAAGTCTGCCTTCGAGATGCTTGCCTTCATAGAGGGTGTCGCTGCTAACCAGGCTATTACCGTCAATGAGGATCGTCATGGCATGTGATGAGCAGGTGGAACCACTCCCCGGCGGTTGGACGCAAATTGTGACAGTCCCATTGTAGGTGCCTGCGGCATTCGTTATGGTGCCGTCCGTGGTACTGCTCCCGCCGCCGCCCCCACCTCCAC
>JBAWZF010000036.1 GCA_037143175.1 bacterium | reverse complement strand
GTCAGATTGAGCCAAAATGGCCAGAAATCCTGCAATTTAGATGCGTCTGCCCTGGTAACATGACCTGAAGGGGAGTTTGAAATATGACTACGAGTTGGGAACATTTTGAACATCAGGCGGATATTGGAGTCCGTGGGTTTGGGGCTACTCTGGAGTCAGCCTTTGAACAGGCGGGGATGGCGATGGTGTCCGTCATGGTGCCCTTGGAGCGAGTGGCTCAATCCACCCGGGTAATGGTGAAGTGTGAGGCCCCGGATTGTGAATTGTTGTTTACGGATTGGCTGAACAGTATCCTTCGGGAAATGTCGTTAAGGAGGATGGTGTTTTCTAGGTTTTGTGTAAAAATTCAGGAAGGGCGGTTGAGGGGCGAGTTATGGGGTGAAGCCGTGGATAGTGATCGACATGAGCCGTCCGTTGAGGTCAAGGCGGCCACCTACTATGCGTTGAAGGTAGGTCAGGATGCGCAGGGACAGTGGATGGCACAGTGTGTGGTCGATGTGTGAGGAGGCATAAATGAATAAGGCAAAACTCATCAAGCGATCTGAATGGGCATGGGAGATACCCATGACGGGCAGTATGCTGGTGCCTGGACTTCTATATGCTTCAGAATCCCTGATTGAAGAGTTGGATGACAAGGTTTTTGAGCAACTTTCGAATGTGGCTGCCTTGCCGGGGATCATGAGAGCGGCATATGCCATGCCTGATGCCCATTGGGGATATGGGTTTCCGATAGGCGGGGTTGCGGCCTTTGATCCGCAGGCCGGAGGAGTGATCTCGGCCGGTGGGGTCGGCTTCGACATTTCTTGTGGTGTCAGGACGCTGCTAACCCCCTATTGTTACAATGATCTGCAGGCCGTCCGTGATAAGTTGGGTGATGCCCTTTTCTATCACGTTCCCGCCGGAGTAGGCAGTACCAGTCGCTTACGTTTAAATGCCCGCGACATGACCGCTATGTTGACAGGAGGGGCCAGATGGGCTGTTGAGCAGGGATATGGGATGGAGGGTGATGTAGCGCGAATTGAAAGCCAAGGGCGATGCGAGGATGCCGATCCGGCCCAAGTGTCAAAAGAGGCGCGCCAGCGGCAAGTTGAAGAAATGGGGACGCTGGGGGCGGGCAACCACTATCTGGAGATTCAAGTTGTCAGAGAGATTTTTGATGAGTCCATTGCTCGTGCCTATGGCTTGGTTCCGGAGGGTGTAGTGGTCAGCATTCATTGCGGTTCAAGGGGATTGGGCCATCAGGTGGCTACCGAATTTTCGCGACGGATGGTAATCGAAGCAAGTGATTACGGCATTAACGTTCGCGACCGTGAGCTTGCGTCGGTTCCGGCATATTCTCCGCCCGGGAAGAGCTATTATGGCGCTATGCGGGCGGCAGCCAATTGTGCGTTGGCGAATCGCCAGATCCTTTCTCATTTTGTCAGGGAAGTGTTTTGTTCCGTGCTGGGCGAAGCCCCTTTAAATCTTTTGTATGATGTTTCGCATAACCTTTGTTCGCTTGAAGATCACGAGGTGGAGGGGAAGAAGAAGCAGCTGTTTGTGCACCGCAAAGGTGCCACTCGCGCCTTAGGACCTGGGCATTCTGATCTGCCGGGGTGCTATAGTCAAGTTGGGCAACCAGTATTGGTAGGGGGCACGATGGGAACTGCCTCGTACATTCTTGCTGGAACGGCCGAAGGGGATCAATTGGGGTTTAGTTCCGCCTGTCATGGAGCGGGGCGCAGTCAGAGTCGAAGCCAGGCGTTAAAGCAATATCGTGGCGAGGATGTGGTTGAGAAATTGAGGCGGCGGAATATTACCATCAAAACCCGGTCGTATCGCGGCGTTGCTGAAGAGGCGCCGGCGGCGTATAAGGATGTCAGTGAAGTCGTGCGTGCAACGGCCGGAGCCGGACTCGCACGGCTGGTGGCTCGATTGGAGCCCATGATTTGCGTGAAGGGATAAATTAAGAATGAGTACAAAAGGGCAGCTTAGTCAGATTGCCAGCGAGCGGGCTTTATTGGTTCAGGTGGTCATTGGCCGTGCCGGGCGAATTGTAGCGCAGGACTCTCTGGAGGAGCTTGAGCGTTTGGCGGATACCGCAGGGGCGGTGGTACTCGGGACACTCTCACAAAATCGACCGGCCCCAACGCCTAAATATTTTATCGGGGAGGGTAAGATCGAGGAGATCAAGCTTGCATGTCAGCAGGTGAATGCCAATCTTGTGATATTTGACAATGAACTCTCGCCTGTTCAGGTGAATAACCTCGATCAGGCGATTGGGGTCAAGGTGATTGATCGCACCGAGGTAATCCTCCAAATTTTTGCTCGGCGTGCGCGGTCTGCCGAGGCCCAGATTCAGGTCGAGTTGGCGCAGCTTCAATATCTCGTTGGACGTTTGCCTGTTTCCGAAAAACAGGCGCGTTTTAGCGGGGGGATCGGTATGAAGGGGCCGGGCGAGAGTCCCTTACGGTTGCGCAACGAGCCGATGCGGCGGCGCATCAAGGACTTGAAAGACAAACTGGAAACCATTCAGCAGCGCCGTGAACGGACCCGTGCACGACGGCCCTGGGCGGCGGTCAGTTTGGTGGGCTATACCAATGCCGGAAAGTCCACCCTGTTGAATACCCTGTCAGGAACAGATGCCTATGTGGATGACCGGTTATTTGCCACGCTTGATACCAAAAGCAGGTTGATCCGCCTGGCGGACGGGGTTGAGGCATTATTGACAGATACAGTAGGCTTCATCCGACACCTGCCTCATGGTCTGGTTGCTTCGTTTCGCTCCACTCTCGAAGAGGTGGCTGAGGCCGATGTTTTGCTGCATGTGGCGGATGCCGGGCATCCGTATGTGAGTGAGCATTGTGAGGTGGTGTTTGAAAATCTGACCGAGATTGGTGCAGACAAAGTTCCGGCAATTCTTGTATTCAATAAATGCGACACGCCTGCCGCCTGCGGAAATATTTCAGAATTACTCAAAATGTATCCGGGCTCCATGGCCGTATCGGCCTTGAACCGGGAAGGGATTGATGCCTTGAAAACACGGTTGATAGAGATGATTTCCGGGAGGAACCAGAATGGTTGAGAAATTGCGGGTAAAGCAGTGGATTGTGTTGATTTTGATTCTGGTGGGTGGATGTGCCCCGGCACGGGAGATCGAGAAGGCGGCGGTCGCCACGGGTTCCCATTTTTATTTCGTCCAGATAACCGACACACATTGGGGTGCCAAGGATGGTATGGCCATGACCCGAAGTGCTGTCGAAATGATCAACCAACTGCCTGTTAAAATAGAGTTTGTGACGCTCACGGGAGATATATTCTCGGACTCAATCCGAAATGAACAGATTGTCAGGGATGGCGTCGCAGTACTCAAGGAGTTGAAAGCCCCTGTTTATTGTGTCCCGGGAAACCATGATCTCCTTCAGGATGATTTTGGACGGACGCAGTTCCTTTTTGAGGAAAATTTCGGGCCAACGTCCCAGAAGGTCATGGTTAAAGGGGTGGCGTGTTTATTCCTTTGCACCGAGATCCAGAGCGGGGAAAAGTGCAGCGCGTGGCAGATTGAGCGCGCGGTCATTGAAAAGATGCTGGGGACTTCGGCTGAGCCAGCCCTTATTTTTATGCATCGCCCGCCTCTGCGGGATTTACTTGGAAATGAGGGTAAGGATGCGGAATCATGGGGAGAGATGTCGGATCCACGCTGGGCGCGCTTATTCGAAAAATATCCCGGTGTCAAAGGGGTGTTCGCCGGACATTTTCACCGTGATGAAATGGTGTGGATCGGTGAAGTGCCAGTGTATGCAGCCCCTGCGCTGGCCCGCTTTTGGGATCGACAGCCAGCGTTTCGCTTATACGAATACAAGGATGGCCGTATCCATTACTGGACACTCTATCCCGAACGCCCGCAAAAGCGGTAAATCAGGCTTTTGCTTTTTCAGGATTCCGGAGCACGAATAATCCCGGAGAATCCTTTTTGAAAGAGCGATCGGTGTACATTTTCACGTTCAGGGCGTTAATGGGGTCTTGCGAACGCCACTGATAGCCACCCGCCAGACTGGCATCATAAATCTCGTGAACCGACATCGGTTTCCCGGCTTCAATCAGAATGTTACTGATCATCGTGCGCAAACTCGGCTGAGCTTTGCGGGGGAGGCGCATATTACGGACGGTCACGCTCAAAGGGGTGGGGCGTTTTTCGGCCTTTTTGAGTATCGCGGCCATTTCCGTTTCCAGAAGTTCGATTTTTTGACGGAGAATCATTATCTTTTTTAGATCGTCCGAACATAATTCATTTAAATTGATCATGGAGTGCTCCTTGTCGTTATTTGTTGGTCATTATGCATATTTCTATTGATGAAGCAACTAGTTCTTTAATGATCTAAATAGTGACAAATGTCCGGGTTAAATGCCTTAAGGATTTAATGTGAAGGTGGGCAGGCACTCGACTGCGGATGGCTGTGTTTTTTTTAGTGAACCTTTTTGTGGCGCCAAACGTTTATCTCTCGTAACCATGATCAGGGAGCTTATATGAAAACAGTCGTAGCGGGAAAATTGTATTTAGGCATCAGGTTGGCGATATTTGGAGCGATGATGGTGGAGGCCATGGCGGGTGTAAGTCAGCCGGGCGGGACAGCCACTAACCTTGTGGTGACGGCACTGCGCATCCCGCGCGATGAACTATCGGTCCCTTACACGGCGTACAAGTTGGAGGCGAAGGATACCCAACTCCGGAAGGCGGCTCGAAGTACCCCGGAAGTATTTCAAGGGCTTCCCTCCGTGATGGGCCAAAAAACAGCGAATGGACAGGGCTCGCCCTATTTCCGCGGCTTTACGGGGTTCCGTAATCTTTTACTCATTGATGGCGTTCGCCTGAACAACTCCGTGTTTCGTGATGGGCCAAACCAGTATTGGAGTACGGTGGATTCCCTGTCGGTGAGCGATTACGATATCGTCATGGGGCCTTCCTCGGTTCTGTATGGCAGTGATGCCATTGGGGGGGCGGTTAATGCAACGACAGTGGCGCCACCGTCGGACTATCAGGGGCAACCGGTTTGGGCACCGGTGCTTTATTACCGTGGGGCCAGTGCGGAACGATCCACCACAAGTAGGATGCAGTTAGGGGCGCGGCTGAATGAGCAGGTTGGATTTGTCGGTGGAGTTTCGGTTAAAAACTATGGAGACCTGCGTGGTGGCGATGAGGTCGATCGTCAGAAGCATACCGGTTATGATGAATTGGATTATGACGGGCGTGTGGATGTCAATCTCAACCCGGATAACCAGTTAACGGTCGGGCATCAGTCGGTCAGTCAGGATGACGTCTGGCGCACCCATAAAACCATCTACGGGTTGACGTGGGAAGGCTTGAAAGCAGGGGATGAGAAAAGTCGGTTTCTGGACCAGCATCGGAATCTTGATTATGTGACCTATGCCGGGAAAAATTTAAACACGTTTATCGATCGCATGAAGTTAACCCTATCGCGACAGGATCAGCAGGAGGATGAATCACGGGTCAAGAAGGACCGCACCGGCGAGAAACAGGGATTCGACGTCACCACATGGGGTTCTTCGCTTCAATTGGAATCTGATACCGTTCTGGGAAACTGGGTTTACGGGGCCGAGTATTATCATGACAGCGTGGATTCTTACCTGAACAAATATAAAGCCAATGGCACCTTGAGCAAAGTGGCGATTCAGGGGCCTGTCGCTGATGATGCCCGTTATGATTCAGTCGGTTTTTATGTGCAGGATACGATCAGCTTTTTCAATGATCAATTGGATGTGATCCCCGGGGCCAGATATACGGCCGCACAGGTTGATGCCAACCGGGTATTGAACCCTGAAAACAATAAGGTCATGTCTGTGGAGGGAGACTGGGATACTGTTGCCGGATCACTTCGCCTCTTGCATCCCCTGACGCAGGATAGGCGGCATACGGTGTTTGCCGGACTGTCGCAGGGCTTTCGTGCTCCGAATTTGTCCGATTTGACGCGGCTGGATACGGCGCGGAGTAACGAGATCGAAACGCCGGTGTCCGACCTCGAGCCGGAGCATTTTCTGTCCTATGAGGCTGGCATAAAATCCCGTTTCGATTATTTTTCGACAGCGCTCACCTATTACTACACCGATATTGATAGCATGATCGTCCGCGCTCCCACCGGGCGGGTGATTGATGGGCTAAATGAGGTGACCAAGAAAAACTCTGGGAATGGTTATATCCAGGGAGTGGAATGGCTCAATACTGTGACCGTGACGAAAAACTGGTCGGGTTGGTTGAGCGCCAGCTGGATGGAAGGTGAGGTGGACTCCTATCCGACTTCTTCCCCCCAAAAGCAGCGTGACTATATAACTCGACTCATGCCGCCGACTGTCCAGGCGGGGGTGCGGGCGCAAACTGATAACGCGAAATATTGGGCGGAAGGGGTTTGTGATGCGGCTGAAAAGGCGGATAAATTGTCTGCCGATGACCTCCGCGATACGCAGCGGATTCCTCCCGGCGGGACGCCCGGGTATGCGGTGTTTGGTGTCCGGGTCGGTTCCCAGGTCACCTCTTCCCTTGCTTTGTCGCTGGCGGTGGAGAATGTTTTGGACGAGGATTACCGCATCCATGGCTCAGGCTGCAATGAGCCGGGCCGCAATGTTGTTCTGACAGGCCGCTACACGTTCTAACGGCTTAAGGGGAGCCAGCGGAGGATCCTTTGAATATTGGTATCCCAATATCCCCATTCATGGGTGCCCGGGCCTTCTTCATAGGTCAGGTCAAAGTTATGGGCATTTAGATGATTTTTGAACTTCAGGTTATCCTGATAGAGGAAATCCTCCGTGCCGCAGCACTGGAATAATTTCGGCTTGGCCGCACTCGAGTTCGCCAATTCATGGGAGAGGTGGAAGAGATCATTGGCGGTCCCGTAAACGGGCTTGTCCCCGAAAATACTGTAATGTTCTGCAATCCGGTCGGGCATGTGTTTTGACAGTTCCATCGGGTCAAGTGCTCCGGACAGGCTGGCGGCTGCGGCGAACTTCTCCGGTCTGGCTAGTGCCAGTTTGAAGGCCCCGTAGCCGCCCATCGAGAGGCCTGCCGCGAAGGTGTCTTCGCGTTTATCTGATATCGGAAAAAAGGATTCCGCCAGACGGGGCAATTCCTCGCTGACAAAGGTCCAGTACTTAAGCCCGGTGTGCATGTCGGTGTAGTAGCTCCGTGCCACGGCCGGCATGACGACCGCGATACCCAGATCGGACACATAGCGCTCGATGGAGGTGCGTCGCAACCAGATCGTGTGGTCATCTGACATCCCGTGCAGAAGATAGAGGACGGGGTGTTTCTTGTCACCCGCCTTGCCGGTCATTCCAATCTGGCTCCGGGTATTTTGGGGTAGAATGACCGTCATGGATGAGCACAGTCCGAGACTGTCGGAAAAGAAATCACAGTGAATAAGAGCCATACAGTCGGATCCTTTTGGAGTTAGCTGAGGGTGTAGAAAGTGGAAGCGCTCAGGATGTTGACGTTCTTTTTGTGAAGAATTTCGATGGCGCGATCTGCGTCCTCGATCCGGGCAATCAGGACGGCGTTACTGCCGCGCTTCAGCGTGAAGGCATACATGTACTCGATGTTGACGGCACTGGGCTCCAGAACGGCCAGAATGCTTGCCATACCGCCGGGGCAGTCAGGAATCTCGATGGCGAGTACCTCGCTGACATTGACGACACAGCCCGCTTTTTCCAGGACGTTTTTGGCTTTTTCCCAGTCCTTGACGATCAGGCGTAAAATCCCGAACTGCTCGGTGTCGGCGAGGCAGAGTGTGAGAATATTGATTCCTGCTTCGGCGAGTGCCTTGCAGGGCTGGCTCAGGCGTCCGGGTTTGTTTTCGAGAAATACCGAGAGTTGTTTCAGTTTCATAGGGCAACCCCTTCCTTGCGTTGATCAATTACCCGCTTGGCCTTGCCCTGACTCCGGGCAATCGTCTGCGGCTCCACGAGGCGGACATTTGCGCGCAGGCCGACGACATGCTCAATGGCATGGGAGAATTTCTTCTGGAGTTGTTCAAGGGCACTGACCCGGTCCCGGAACATCTCCTCGGTAACCTCCACCTGCACCTCGATCTGATCCAGGCCTTCCTTGCGACTCAGGACAATCTGATAATGAGGAAGTGATTGCTCCACCTTAAGCAGCGCGGCCTCAATCTGTGACGGGAATACGTTCACACCACGGATGATGATCATGTCGTCGCTGCGATGGCTAATCCGGCAGATCCGGCGGATGCTTCGCCCGCAAGCGCAGCGCTCCGGGATGATGGAGGTGATATCATGGGTCCGGTAGCGGATCATGGGAATCGCCTGTTTGCTGAGAGTGGTCAGAACCAGTTCGCCCTCTTCGCCATCAGGGAGAACCTGGCTCGTCTTGGGATCCACGATTTCCATTAGGAAATGATCCTCAAAGACATGAAGTCCGTTTTGTTGGGAACATTCGGTGGCGACCCCGGGGCCAATAATCTCGGACAATCCGTAAATGTCGTAAGCTTTGATATGGGCCCGCTCCTCAATGTGGGCGCGCATCCCGTCCGTCCAGGGTTCGGCCCCGAATACACCTGCCTTGAGCTTCAGATCCTTGAAGCCTGTTCCCGTGGCTTCGATGGATTCGATGAGGTGAAGGAAATAGCTGGGGGTGGAGCAAATGGCGGTGACTCCGAAATCCTGCATGACCATGATCTGGCGTTCGGTGTTGCCCCCGGAGATGGGGATGACGGTGGCCCCCAGGGCTTCCGCTCCGTAATGAGCACCCAGCCCACCCGTGAAGAGCCCATAGCCGAAGGCATTCTGGATTACATCGTTTTCACTGAGCCCGGCGGCGCAGAAGGTGCGGGCCATGACACTGGACCAAACTTTCATGTCATCCCGCGTATACCCGACTACGATCGGTTTGCCGGTTGTACCACTGGAGGCATGCAGGCGAACGACCTCTTTCATGGGACGGGCAAACAGTCCGTAGGGATAGGTGTCACGCAGATCCGTTTTGTTTGTGAACGGCAGTTTGGCCGTGTCGGCAATGGTTTTAATGTGTTCCGGCTTGAGTCCAATCTCATCCATTCGCCCTCGTGTCAGGGGAACGTTGTCATAGGCGGCTTGTACTATGGCCTGAAGACGGTGGAGTTGAATGCGATGCAACTCGTCAGGGCATAGAAAGTCAGCATAGCTGTCGGGATGGATGGGGCTATTGCTCATGAGGCTCCTTATTTATCGAGATGGCGTCCGGCTTCGAATGACGCCAGGTTAATGGCGTGCAGCTTTTCCGGGAAAATGTCGTAGATCGTCTTTTGCCAGGACTCAACAGGGATGTCGAGGTGTCGACTGAGCGTACCGAGCATGGCGATGTTCAGGCTCTTCTTGTTGGGCAGGGTAACATTATCGAACGACTGGGCGTTGATCAAGATGCCTGCCGGTCGCAATGCGGGACGGTGGTTCTCCAATTCTTCCGGTGCAAGAATCAGGAGAAAATCGGTTTCAGCGTTCGGAATCATCGGACTGAGAACTTCCTTGCCGAACCGGATATCGCTGGTTACAGAACCGCCCCGCTGGCTCATGCCATGCACCTCGGCTTTTTTGACGTCATACCCGGCCCGGAAGAGGACTTCTGCGAGAACCTGGGCGCTTTTGATGATTCCCATCCCGCCAAGTCCGGCGATTCGGATGTTAGTGGTTTTTTCTGTTTTCAAAGGATGTTCCTTTTATGCTTTCTGCTCATAGGAGCGGATGCGGCCAGCTGCCAAGAGACAGGGTTGACGGCCGACGATGACGGTCAATTCGTTGGATTTCAACGCCTTGATCAATGTGTCTTCGAGTTCTGCGGTTTGACGAACCGGGTCCAGAACGGTGACGTTCTTGATTCCCATGGCTTTGACCACATCCTCGATCATGATTCGTGTGGTGGGTGTGTGATCCAGTCGTCGCCCCGTCGCGGGATGTTCCTGCTGGCCGGTCATGGCTGTGGTAAGGTTATCCAGCACGATGAGTACATGGCCGGTGGGGGGCGGGTTGAATACCATCTCCGCCACGCCCGTAAGTCCGCTGTGCATGAACGTGCTATCGCCAATGACGCTTACGACCCGGCGCGCTTCCACTTCAGGCAACACATGTCGTAGCCCCAGACCGATACCGATACTGGCACCCATACAGATTTGGGAATCCATGGCCGAGAGTGGCGGCAGGGCGGCAAGAGTGTAGCATCCGATATCACCCGATACGATGCAGTCATGTTTTTTGAGAACCTCAAAAACGTACCCGTGCGGGCAGGCATTACAAAGTCGTGGAGGGCGCGCTTTGGGGGGCGGAGGTTCGGGAGTGGCATCCCCTTTCAGAATTCGACGCACGCGGTCCACGGTCAATTCGCCCATCCGGTAGGCTTCCGGGTTCCAGGGCACATCGCCGCCTGCGGCCCGGATCTGCTCAACAAGAACCGGGTCATTTTCCTCGATAACAAAGCGCTGGGTTTTGTCCTTGAGGAAATTCAAAATCATTTTAATCGGTAGTGGATAGGTCATCCCGAGCTTGAGAACTGCGGCTTCCGGACAGGCCTCCCTGGCATGTACACTGGCCACGCTGGCGGACACAATGCCGATACCTGATTTTCCCGGGAGCAGGGTGTTAGGTCCCTCGGTTTCGCACCACTCCTGAATTTCTGCAAGTTTGGCGCGAAGGGCTTTGTGCTTGATCCTGGCATGACCCGGAATCATGACCCGGCCGGGAATATCACGCACGAAATGTGGGGTGGCAGGTGATTCAATGGAATCCGAAGTCCGGACGATAGACGTGGTATGGGAGACCCGTGTGGTCATACGCAGAATGACTGGGGTTTTCCAGCGGGCCGAGACGGTGAATGCAAGCCGGATGAAGTCATAGGATTCCTGGGAATTGGCGGGCTCAATGACTGGGACACCCGCCGCTATTCCGTAACGGCGTGTATCCTGCTCGTCTTGACTGGAGGCGAGGCCGGGATCATCCGCGACCACGAATACGAGGGCGCCTTGGACGCCGCTATAGGCGGCGGTGAACAGGACGTCAGAGGCCACGTTAAGGCCAACATGCTTCATGGTTACCATGGCGCGGGCACCGGCGAAAGCGACTCCCAGTGCGACTTCGGCGGCCACTTTTTCATTGGGGGCCCACTCGGCTTGACCGCCGATGGCATCATAATTTTCAAGAATTTCGGTTGAGGGGGTGCCGGGATATCCAGTTCCCCGGGCGCAACCCGCATGGAGTGCTCCCAAGGCAACCGCCTCATTACCGCTGAGAAGTTGTCGTTCAGCCATAGTGATAACCTTTTTTAAGACCGGCGAAGCATCTCAAAACTCTCAAATCGGGTCACGCACAAAAGTCGTTTTGGCGGGAATAATAAAAAGACATATTCACGAGCTTCGTAGAGCGTGTATGATCATAATAATTTAATTTTTTCCCTTGATCTTG
Organism: bacterium; assembly: GCA_037143175.1. Taxonomy (NCBI): domain Bacteria; species bacterium. The sequence goes on along the minus strand of JBAWZF010000036.1, from coordinate 18,449 downwards.
ATCCTTGTGAATGGTAGAAGCCAATTTATGTCTAGACACAATGAGTCAAATGCCGGAGCCCTGCCCGAATCACTTGGTACTTGGCTTCGTGAACTCCGCCAGGCGAAGGCGCTTCCTTTGCGCGCAGTTGCCGCTGCTGCGGAGATGGACTCCACGCTTCTGAGCAAGATCGAGCTGGGGCAACGATTGCCTACGGAGGCGCAGGCCAAGGCGCTTGCCACATTTTTCGGGGTCCCCCTTGATGACGTGGAAGCCAAACGAATCACTGCCCGGTTCTGGCAGGAGAATAACAGTAACCCTGCCGCTGCCAAAGCCGCGGCCATGATTCGTGAATCGGCACCTGCTTACATGATGCCCCTTGAAGCCGCGAAACCGGTGAAACACGCCTCCCCCTCTACACAATATCCAACGTCCACTCCCTCTCGAGGTTCCCATGACTAAAGAGAAACGATTCCTTGATGCTCTCCGTGACCTGTTTATCGGCGCGAAGGTTGATGGCCAGTCTGGCTATATCAACCTCATGCGTATCAAGGCCGCCTATTTCCATCAGATCGTCGAGCCGGCCCTGATGGCGGATGTCGACGCGGCCATCACCACCTTTCCTGACTTCCGGGAAGAACTTTTCGACAAACTGCACGCTTTCTTCAGTCGCTACTTCAGCCGCTCGGGCTCCATCTGTTTCGCCTACACGCCCCAACACATGAGCGTTTACGAGAAGGTCTATACTGACGAGCAGGACACCGTCCTGTTCTGGAAGACCCACATGCTTTACTACGTGAAGACGGACCGTATTTTTCGCGACATGAAGGTCACGGTTGAGGATCAGGTCTTTTTCTTTGACTGCACGGGCCTGGAGCACAAGAAGGCCAACGAGAAGCGCGAACTCGTCTTTGCGTTCCAGGGGGTGGAGAAAGACGGCGCGGTTCGTCTTGCCGTCACCCACTCCGAACGTGGACGCCAGACCAAGGATGACGAAATTCTAAAAACCCTGAAGAAAGCCGGGCATCCCGTTAAGGAATCCGTCCTTGAAAAAGCGATGTCGGTTTTCGGACGTCAGAGCGAGGTGGATTATTTCATCAACAAAGATGCACGCGGCTTTCTGCGTGAGCAGTTTGATCTCTGGATGTACCAGTACCTGTTTAAAGATAACACGCCATGGTCGCAAGCCCGTATACGTCAACTCCAGTCCCTCAAGGAGCTTGCATTCAGGTTGATCGATTTCATCGCTCAATTTGAGGATGAACTGGTGCGGATCTGGAACAAGCCGAAATTTGTCCGGGGCTCACACTACGTCATCACCCTTGACCGGATTGCCGCGCGCGAGGGCGGACTTGACCTGTTGGCCGATTTGCTTAAACACAAAGGCATGGTGGCCCAGGTGACGGAGTGGCAGGAACTCTCCATCGTCACCGCCGACTTCAAAGCCGGTGTTATTCTCGAGGGTAAGGGTAAGGAGCGCAAGCTCGTGGATGCCTGGCGCTCTTTGCCGCTCGATACCCTCCATTTCAAGTCGCTGGAACTTCGTCTGCTGGGTTTATTTGATGACCTTGATGCCTCAATCGACGGCCGCCTTATTAAGAGCGAGAATTGCCAGGCACTGAATACATTCCGGGATAAGTTCCGCGGACGTATCAAAATGTTCTATATCGATCCACCTTACAACACGGGGAGTGATGGATTCCAGTACCGGGATACATTCCGTCATGCCTCATGGATCACTATGCTCCAGGATCGTCTTGCCGCCTGTTACCCAATGCTAGCCCCCAAAGGGGTTCTATTCTCAAGCATTGACGACAAGGAGCGGAGACATCTGGAATTTGCCTTGGACGATGTCTTTGGCCGAGAGAACCGGGTCGAAGAAATCATCTGGGTCCAGAACACTACGAAAAATCAGTCTCCGACGTACTCAACCAACCACGAGTACGTTGAAGTCTATGCGAAGGATCTGCCAAAGGCTGCGGCGGATGTGCGTATGTTCCGCGAACCCAAGCCGGGTTATATCGAGATGACTGAGCTCACTGAAAAACTTAATTCCGACTATCCTCCCATCGATCTGATTGAAGCCAAGATCGCTGAACTATTTGAGACCCATCGTGCAGAATTCCGTGCCGAATTGGAGGAGCAGGGAATCGAATATGATCGAACCCTTGACTCTTGGAAAGGTCTTTACAACTACTCGCATGCAGAATATCGAGACTCGAATGGTAGATTTGTAAAAGAGCAACAGGCTCGCACCAAGAAGGCGGCAATATGGATCTGGCGTGAAGATAATCCCTCTATGCCTGCCGGAAAACAAGCCCACACTACACGTGACCCGAATGATACAAATTACCGATTCTATACACCACTGCACCCTAAAAGCCAAAAGCCGAGTAAATGCCCCAAGCGTGGCTGGGGAATGCCAGAAAAGCCGGATCCGAAACAGCCGGATAGGGGTAATTTTGAAGCCATGGCTTCTGATGGCAGGATTGTCTGGGGCGAAAGTGAATCAAAGGTTCCACAGGTTAAAAAATTTCTACATGAAGTAGACACGCTGGTCGCCAAGTCTGTTGTCATGGACTACACTGACGGTGAGAAGCAACTAACAGAACTTGTTGGATCCACGAACACGTTTTCGAATCCAAAGCCGACGACCCTGATTTCTCGGTTTATTCTTCAAACGGCGGATGAAAACGAGTGGGTAGGCGATTTTTTCGCCGGATCAGGTACTACAGGCCACGCCATTTTAGAAGCCTATCAAACCGATAGAATCAGGCGCCGGTTTCTCCTCGTCGAAACTGCGGAATATTTTGATACAACCCTATTGCCGAGAATCAAACGGGTATTCGCAGCAACCAATTGGAAAGGTGGAAAGCCAATCAAATTGGGCGGCCCCGGTCTTTTCTGTAAAGTCTGCCATCTCGAACAATACGAGGAGGCGATCGCCAACTCCGTGTATGATGGCGATGACGGTGACCTCTTCCGCAACACCAAGACCGATCCCTATAGCCAGTACGTTTTCTTCAGGGACTCGAAAATGGCGAGGGCGATTGAATTGGATTATAAGAAAGATGCGGTTGACGTCCACCTGGATCGGCTCTACCCGGATATTGACCTGGCTGAAACCCTGTCCTGCGTGACGGGAAAGTGGATTAAGCGCATCACTGCGGATGAGGTTGAGTTTGCTGATGGAACGCGCCAGAGCCTTATCAAGCCGGACTGGCGTCTGTTAAAACCGCTCATTTTCTGGGGCCCCGTGGTGTGAGTAACGTATGCCGTTAAAATCCCTAGAACATCTGGCATCCAAAGTGCCGTTTGAGACGCTGCCGGCGAACTGGAGTACGTTCGCCCTTGGCCGTTTCTCACCCGATAAAAGCCTGTGGGACTACCAGCAACTGGCATTGAGGCTGGCCCTTTCCGTCCTGTTCAAATTCTACGAAGAGTTTGAGGATTTCATCCCCGGTGAGGATGTCTCCGCAGATGTCGTGCGAAAGCGGAAACTGACCGAATGGTATGCCGACGGCATGCTGCTTTCGGCAAAGGAACGAAATTCCCTCAACCTCTCGCTGGTCCGGGCGAAACGCCCGCTTCAGGAATTGGTTGATGATTTCTTTGCCCTCGATGAAAATAATCCGCAACTGGACTTTGAGCGCCTGTGTAACCGGGTGGGGTTCTGGATGGCTACCGGGAGTGGCAAGACCCTCGTTCTGGTCAAACTCCTTGAAATCCTGCATTTACTCATGCGGCGGCAGGAGATCCCGGTTTGTGATGTTCTGATGCTGACCCACCGGGAAGACCTGCTGGTCCAATTCCAGAACGCGATTAACGAATACAACCACGCGCCGGATGCCCCCATCCATATCGAACTGTGCGAACTCAGGGAATACCCGGAGGCCAAGCGTGAGGCGCCGGGCGGTCTCCTCGGTCGTGATTCCACTCTGCGAGTGTTCTATTACCGCTCGGATAACTTGAGCGATGAGCATAAGGAACGTATTGTAGACTTCCGCAATTATGACAATGGCGGCCGGTGGTATGTCCTGCTCGATGAGGCCCACAAAGGTGTGGCCGAGGACTCTAAACGGAAATATATTTACACCATCATGACCCGAGCCGGGTTCCTGTTCAATTTTTCCGCCACCTTCACGGATACGCTTGATCTGACGACGACGGTCCATAATTTTAATCTGGCCGAGTTCATTTCACGTGGGTATGGCAAGCATATCGCCATCCTGAAACAGGAACTTACCGCCTTCAAACGGCGCGCGGGTGGCGATTATACGGATGACGAAAAGCGAAAAGTCGTTCTCAAGAGCATGATGCTGATCGCATGTACCGCCCGCAAAGTGCGGGAACTCCGGGCGGAGTCGGGTGTTCCTGGGCTCTATCATCACCCGTTGCTCCTTGCCCTGGTGAATTCCGTGAATACGGAAGATGCCGATCTGAAACTGTATTTCCAACAACTGATTGCGATTGGCAGGGGGGAAGTGCCCACTCCTATGTGGAATGCGGCGCGCGATGAATTGTGGGAGGAATTGGCATCCGAGCCTCCATTCCTGTACGAAGACCGCCGCACGCTCCGTGTGGCACAGGCTGACATTATGGATATTCGGCCTGCTGATATCTGGCGTGATGTTTACAACAGCGAATCGGGAAAGGCCGGGGAGATTGAAGTACTGGTGCGGCCGGGGAACATCCGGGAAATTGCCTTCAAACTCAAAACTTCGGCAAGGCCGTTCGCTCTGATTAAAATCGGCGATATCACAAAGTGGCTTAAGGAGAGTTTGACGGGCTTCGATGCAATTGAAACCCTGGAGGATGAAAGTTTCTTTACGCAACTGAACCAGGCGGATTCGTCCATCAACATCCTTATGGGCTCCCGCAGTTTTTATGAAGGCTGGGATTCGAATCGTCCTAACGTCATCAACTTTGTCAACATTGGGACAGGCGATGATGCCCGGAAGTTCATTATCCAGTCTGTGGGGCGAGGCGTGCGTATCCAGTCCTGGGGTGGGGCGCGGAAGCGGCTTGAAGAACTTCATGATGAATTTGATGACAAGGCGATGTTTCGACGTCTTCGCGAAAAAGCCGAAGCGCCTGAGACTCTATATGTGCTCGGGACCAATAGGGACGCCCTGAATGTCGTCCTTGAAGAACTCAAGAAAGAGAAGCCACTCGTCCAGGACTTCCTGCGATTGGAACTGAATCCAGAGGTTGGGAAACGTCTGCTGCTGGTGCCCGAATACCGGGATCAAAGCAAGCCGCTGATAGACGAGCGGGTGCCGTCAAAATTTGAGATTGCCTCAAAAGACTTCGATTTGGTGTCAAAATACGATGCCGCCGTCGAAGATGACCGGGTTTTGCTATTGGCGCATGGCGGTTCGCCCAGTGTGGTAAAGCATTTCCGGGATTGCAACAAGGATTCCGATAAATATTTCGCCAAGCAGAGTGCCCGCAGTTATCGCAATATGGAAGTTATGGTTGGGCGGGTGATGGACTATTTTGGGCTGCGGATGCGTGAGGTTGAGCGGATACGGGAGCTGGAACCGGACGATATTGTTCACTTCCGGCAGATGGCGGTGGATAAAGTGCATGCCGAGGAAATCCAGAACCGGGTCAACAAGGTCATTAATTCGCAAACCAAGGAAGCCAAGGGGCGTGTGGCCGAATTGACCAGTAAGGTTGGGCAGATGGAGCTTGGGTTAATTGAAGCAACCCGGATTATGGAGACTGAGGGACTGACCGGTCATGAGACCTACAATCAGGATCTGACCTTGGAATATTTGGCAAATCATTACTACCTGCCGACGATTTATTCCAATGGAAAGCGTCTCGACTACCTTAAGCATATCATTGACACCGAAAGTGAAGTCCGTTTTCTCGGGGTTCTGCGCGACTACGTCAAAAAATCCGACTGTGTTTTGAAGAAACTGGACTGGTGGATGTTTAGCAAGTTGGATCAATACCTGGATGATCCCTTCATCCCCTACTACGATCCCAAACAGAATCGCGAGGCCCGGTTTATTCCTGACTTCATCTTCTGGGGTCAGTCTGGGAAGGACTACGTCATTCATTTTGTGGATCCCAAAGGCATGGAGCAGATCGACTGGGAACGCAAAGTTGACGGCTACTGCCGCCAGTTTGAAAATGGCAAAGAGGCGCCCCGTGTGTTTTCCTTCGACAATCTTACTGTCACCGTCCGCCTGTCCTTGTTCACGTCAGATCGCAATAAGTGCCCAGCGGGAAGTTATAATCGTTTCTGGCATGATAACGCGCGGGATCTTTTCTCGGCTGCGGTCAAGGGTATGGCTTCTGTAAAAGTGTAAAAAGCTGTTTGTGTTTTTCTTCCTTTTGACTCGAACTCCGTTGCCCGCAGGGTATAATTCAACACCATGCTTGCTTTTCTGAATATGATGGTGCAACTTCCTCATTGAGGAAGTGTTTTCCCCTGGTGGTCTCAACGGGCAAGTGTCCGTACCGCTCAATATCGTTTTCCTGCGAAGTTCTTAACAACAAACCCACATATCTATGGCTCGTCATACATTTTTTAGTTTCCACTACGTCAATGACGTTATGCGCGCTCAAGTCATTAAAAATGCTTGGGTCACTCAAGATCGCGTTGAATCTGGATTTTTCGACAAATCTGCCTTTGAAAAAGCGCAGATCGAAAGTCCCGATAACTTGAAGCGTTTTTTAACAAGCAAGCTCGAAGGTACGTCTGTGACTTGTGTTTGTGTTGGGGCTCAAACTTTTGCACGCCCATGGGTTCGCTATGAAATCATGCGTAGTGTTCAGCAAGGCAAGGGACTGCTTGGGGTGAAACTCGACCAAGTCAAGTGCGCTCAAAGCGTTAAAAAAGGTCTTATTGGTTACGAACGAAGCGGTGCAAATCCATTTGATCAGCTTGGTATTAGGCGTAACGATGGCCGACTGAGTTGGATAGAATGGAAAGCTGGTAAGTGGGTGCCGTTTAGTGAGGTCCCTTCCGTTGCTGAAACTGATGTTCCGTATCAACTGGGCAGTAAAAGCGCACTAAAATTATCCGAACTATTTGCGGTCTACGACTACAATCCAAGCATTGATCACCTGAAAATTGGCCAGTGGATAGAGAATGCCGCTAAGCACGCTGGGCGGTAATTTCGATTACGCTAGCCTGTAGGTGCTTAATAATCGAAGTTGGAGAGGAGTAAGTGCGCATGGCTCCATATATTATACCTACGCTCCAAAATGCATCATTGGCTGGTGCCCGCATTTGGCTGTCAGGGTCTTTGCCCGAAGTTTCAGTTTCTTCGGAGACCGAGAGATCGGAAATGCTCGCGTTTGTGCGTAATTTCGCTTCCCAAGTGTTTCGAATGGGCGGGCATATCTTGCACGGAAGTCACCCCTCGTTCACTCCAGTCCTATTGGAAGAAGCGAAAAATTATCAACGGAATGGAGGTAAGAAGGATTGTCTCGCATTAGCGGTATCGCGTTATTGGTCGAAAGATAGCAAGAATGCGTCGATAGAAGACTGGCGGAAAAGTTGTATGGTCTATGAGACCTCTGAAGCCTCTGGGACCAATGCTCGAAATGATAGCCTGGATATATTGAGGAAATGGATGGCCGCTCGCTGCGATGTCATAGTTGTTGTAGGCGGTAAATGGTGGCAGGAAGTGGCTGGACAAGCTGGTGTTCCTTTGGAAGTTGGCCTCGCGCTTGATAGAGGAATTCCGTGTTTTCTGTTGGCTGGATTGGGGGGTGCAGCCAGAGAATTTGTGGCAAAATATCCTCATCTTTTGCAGCAACTTAAGAACGGCTTTGATGAGATTTCAAATCGAAAACTCGCAACAGAGGAAAACGTTGGGGCGCTCGTACAGACGGTATGTGATCAACTTGAACGCTTGCCGCTGGTTAGAGGTCGAAGTTCTGACGGGGTATCATTCAGAATTCTTGCGCTAGATGGGGGTGGGCTTAAAGGTGCATTTACGGCCGCTGCTCTGGCAGCTTGGGAGGCTCAGACCAAACTGCGAGCAGTTGATCATTTTGATCTGATTGCAGGGACTTCGACCGGTGGAATCCTGGCCATTGGTTTGGGGCTGGGTCTCTCTGGAAAACAGATGTTGGAGTTTTATCAAGAGCGCGGCTCGGTGATTTTTCCTGTTACCAGCTTCCGGAGTAGTATCCGTCACACTTTTCGTCATCTCTTTTTTCCTAAATTTTCACAAGAAATCTTATTACGTGAACTCAAGGCTGCTTTGTATGGTGGGAAGCCTGCGGTTCTTTTCGGGAGTTCTCAGTGTAGGCTGTTAATTCCGAGTTATCATGCAGTTGCTGGAGCTTCGCACCTATTTCGTACGCCTCATCACCCGGATCTGACTGCGGACGCCTATACCGAAGCTGCTGATGTTGCGCTGGCCACGGCAGCGGCGCCCACATTCTTTTCCGCTGCGAAAATTGCCAATATGGTTTCGGAGAGCAGCTATTTCGATGGCGGAGTTTGGGCTAATTGCCCAGCGATGGCAGCGATTGTTGAAGCCGTTTGCTACCTTCGCATTCCGATGGACCGGATTGATGTCTTAAGCGTTGGAACAACTGAGGAACCATTCACCGTCAGAAAACAGACGCGAGCAGGTATCTTTCGGTGGAGCAGAAAGCTCCTCAAGCTCTTCATGAACGCTCAAGAAGAATCGAGTCTTCGCCATGCGCGATTGCTGGCTGGCGAACCACGATTCCTTCGGGTCAATGTAATGACATCACCGAAAAGTTACAGCCTAGACGGACCAAAGGAAATTGGCGAGTTGGCTGATCTTGGTAACCGGGCTGCTTTGGACCCGGTTGTACTCGGTCAAGTGAAGTCTCGATTTCTGAACGGTGTTGCTATTACTCCATGGGAAAGATTTTGAAACAGGAGAGAAATCTTAAAATTCATTCAAATATTTCATCAGGGTTTCTGTGAATAGTTGCCCAAAAAACTCTGTCAATTATCGATTGGTCCTTGTGCAATCTGTGAACTATAAATCAACGGGGGACGAAGATGAAATTCAATATCCACGCGCATATTTTTAACTTCAAGTCAATTTTGACCCAGGAGGCAGTACGCATCATGGGGCAGCGTGCGAAAGGAAGCCAATTCGGAGAACTTGTCATCGGTGGGCTGGATGCCGTGTTGGAAAGATTGGATGAGTCGGGCGATCCAGATCTGCTGGCGGTCGTATTTGGAGATTCTGTCGCCACGAATCCAGTGCTCCGCAAGTTATTGGTCAAGGCGGGTTTAAAAGATACGCACGCTTCGCAGTTGGTCAGCAGGCTTTCTGATTCAATCCACGACAACGCTGACTATAAGAGCATCCGCGCTGCTTTTGACATCATCGATGCATTGCTGGATCCGGACGCGGAGAGCGACACGGCAGCGGAGACGCTGGGGGATTTTCTCGATTTCCTGCGTATAGCCCTGTTGCCAAACATAGATCAGGTGACCGATGAAATATTGGGCCAACTTCGCCGTGGCGACGCGCTGGTACCGCTGATGATGGATATTATCGGGACCAAACCGTTAAAACGGGACCTTTCGCTCTTCCCAAAGCAACTAGATTCGACTTCTAGGCAGATACTGCGATATCCAGGTCGTGTGCTGCCATTTGTAAAGGCCAGCGGACACCGCAAGGGTACGGGAAACCATGATACAGCATTCGACTATGTGAAAAAAGCTGTGGAGACCATGGGGTTTGTGGGGGTAAAGCTGTATCCTTCGTTGGGGTACGATCTTGCCTCGGTTGCTGATGTTTTAGAATATTGCAACGATAATGACCTGCCTGTGCTGCTGCACTGTAATCGGACAGGCTTTAAGCGTGGTGACGGGGATGAGGCATTCACCCATCCGCGGTTGTGGGATCCGATTTTGAAGAAACACAAATCGCTCAAAGTCTGTTTTGCTCATTTTGGTGGCGATGAATTTGTTGCCACTCATATTGCGCCAGACCTGAATTACGACAACTGGACTGAGGTGATCCACCAGTTGATCCTGTACTACCCCGGTCGCGTATTCACGGACATTTCCTTCAACACCCTGCCCATGAGCAAGGCTCCCAATGCAGCGGCCTATTTACCTAAACTAAAAACATTCATCGCCGATCCCGAGATGCGTTCTGCCATACTTTGGGGAACCGATTTCTTCATGGTGAGACAGCGCTGCCGTGACATCAACTATGAGCAGTACTATCGAAAACAGCTAGGGGCTGATCAATTTCGGGTCATTGCCGAGGACAATCCGCAGGTGTTCTTGGGATTGGATAAGTTCAAGGCCAATATCCAGAGATACCTAAGCTTTCTGGCTCAACCTCTGAAGTCTGATTGGTCCAAGGCCGGCGGAATTCTCATGCAGCCCGAGATATACAAACAGATGTCCGACAAACTTGGAGGGGATCCTCCTCTGTGGAATCCTGCATGCAATCGATCGCAGCAGGTATTGGCCAAGTATCTGCGTGGATTGTTGGCTCCTATTTATCGCACTGACCTAAAGAAGGATGCAGATTGGATGGTCACTTTGGCGGACTACAAAGGAATTCATTTTGCAACAGCTCATGGATTCGCGCCGGCTGGCAACGCCTTCGCCCTTGAAGTCTCGGCACGGATGGCGAAGGCGGGCGTTAAACTCAAACACCCCGACTTGGATTGGACGCCTGTGGAAGACGAAGTTCGGCATTGGGCAAAGGATCCTAATAACTGTATCGGTAAGTTGGGGGTCGCCTTGTGTTCTTTAGTGATCCCTGATTGAAAAAGGAGAAACAATGAGCCGTATCATTCGACTAGGACTGCTTATTTTGTTTGTAGTGATTTGGGGCGCCACTTCATCGTCAGCCGACATGCTTTCGCCGAAGGCTCCTGTGGACGACAAAGAGGACTGGTTTTCCTGGGATAAGTCTAAAGTTGGCCTGAAGATGATTAAGGATGAAGGCGGTCCCCTGAATCTCGGAGGTGCATTCATCTGGGACCAGAGCTGCTATCATCAAGGGCGGCGCTGGAAGGGTTCGCTTGCCTCATCCGGCCAAGTGCAAACGGACAGTGGTGCCAACTCTACGCCTATCAAGGCTGGGGGTAGTCTGGCGGCCATGCATCGCCTTCAGTGTTTTCCCGACAATGATATTCTGGATGAAAGTGTTTCAGTGACCGCCCCCGTTGTCGACCTGGGGCTCCGGGCGGCTGTGGAGTCCAATCAGCGATTCTCAGAGTCATTGGCCCTGGTGGGGCTGGAAGCCCGGTTCGAGAATTACATGAATGCAGAGGGCCTAATGAGCGCATTACCTGATCTGACGGCCAGCATCGATCAGGCACAGCGATTCACGAGCGAAGAACGACAGAACCTTGGACTTAGTGAAGATGATAATTTTGTGCGTTGGAGCATTGCTGCGCTCTGGCGATCCAATCTCGGGACATGGATGCCGGGCGATAGCCTTGATCGGTTTTTTGTCAACTTCGGCCTCTGGCATACTGAGGAGCTTTCTCCGGAACAGGCCTGGGGAAACTCTGGCTTCGACCGTTCGACGGGGTGGAAAGTCGAATTAGAAACCCAGTTGGCGGATTTGATCGGTGATCGAAAAGGCGGTGTGCTGACTGCGGCGTCAGTATTTGTCGGCTACGAATCCGGCGTCATCGCCCCTGCCACGACTAAGAATGACACAGTATACCTCTATCTGATGTGGGACGGAAAATCTGTTTTAAGGCGATGACATGACGAACGTAGCCTCAAAAACGTAAGCGGAAAAATGGTTGCGCAACCCGCATTAATAGGGTTGCGCACGATGTCGGATGGTTCGGTTACTGTAAACTAATTCCACAATCCAGTTCGTATCGGATAGATCAGGAAGCACTACCATGGCGCCGGCTTTTTGCAGAGCCTCCACGGTGAACTTACCGGTGGCGACGGCGATTGAGACCGCATCGATGGCATGCGCCGCTGCAATATCGTTTGGGGTGTCGCCAATCAGAAAACGGGCTTGGATGGTTTGGCCGGGCCTGAGCCGTGCCTCCACACGTTTCATGGCCAGGCGGGCAATCTCGTTCCGGTCTGCGTGTTCATTCCCAAAGGCCCCTAGTACAAAATGGTGATGGAGGTCGAATTGCCGCAGCTTGATCCAGGCACAGGATTCAACATTGCCTGTGACCAATCCCAGAATGACGCCGGGTGCGGCAGAGAGGGCTTCCAGAAGAGCCTTGACGCCAGGGAATAAGGTCAGCTCGGCCTGATGCACGGCAGTCTCCAGTTCGATGGGAAGCTGCGCATGAAACCGGTCGAAATCAGCGGCAGTGATCGTTCGCTTATGATGCTCCATGACCTGACGAAGCACATCCAGATCCGTGCTGCCCGCAAAACTGATTCTGGATAGGTCGTCCTCAATGTCAAAAATTGTTTTCAGGGAGCGAACAAAGGATTTCACGCCTACCCCCCGCATGTCGAGGAGCGTGCCATCAATATCAAAGAGAATAGCCGTAAGTGCAGTAGGCAGGTAGCAGTTGGCAGTGGGCATGTCCTGAGTCCTGAGTTCTGAATCCTGCAGAACCTTCCTGAGATCCTGCCTCAATTCCGCCATTGAGCCAAACGTCAAATTGGCTAGATCCGGTGGGGCGGTGGGATTAACGAGGATCGTGTGGCAACCGGCGGCACGTCCGGCTTCGGCGTCTTTGGGAGAATCCCCAATCATCCAGGATCGGCTGAGGTCAATGGAGTGTTTTTGGGCCGCTGCCAGAAGCATTCCCGGCTTGGGTTTGCGGCAGTCACAGTTATCCTCGCGGTTGTGAGTGCAGGTGAAGATGTCCAGCAGTTCAAAACCATATTGTTCCTTGAGCGTGGCACGTAGCCGCTGATGCATGTCCTCCAGTGTGGCGAGGGTCATGATGCCGCGGGCGACTCCGCGCTGATTGGTGATGATGATGGCGACATAGCCAAGTTCTGTGACAATACGGAGGATGTCGACAAACTCGGGCAGGATGTGGAAATCCTCCCATCGCTCGACATAGCCGGGGCCTGGGGACTGATTCACAATCCCATCGCGATCAAAAAAAATGCATTTTTTCATGGTGTCTGAGGGACTATTGAAAATGTTGACTCAACGAATATTTGTGAACGTACCGAACCTGTCCTATAGGCGACAACTCGTAATTTATGGCGTCCGGAAGTCATGGTAGCGGGGTCGAGCGTGGCCACAGGAGATTTGCCGAGTGCCTGAAGCGTTTTGCCGTCGAGGAGGAACATGAATCGATTGAAGACGTCGCCATTGCGGGATTCAATTTTCGCGGTGACAGTCGTGTTTTCTGAAAGGCCTGCTTCTTGAAGACCTTGAATGGACATGGTTGAGCGCGGAGCCCACGGGTTTGCAAGGGGGTCTCCCATAAGCAGGATTTGCAGGGGGCAGCGAATGGACTGGATCAGGCTTTCAAGCATCGTGCAGCCTGCTACCTGATGTGAAAAGACCCGGGCATGAGGGAACTTCATCCAGATGGACATGGGCTCTGTGACGGTCCCGGCGGAAGCCGTTGCGCCCGCCCGTATCCACTCGCTGATTTTAGTCTGCCCATTACTGTCAAATGCCGCACCGAAACTGGTCAGGTGCTCCGCGATCGCTCCCGGAAGAAACCGGAACTGGCCTTTGGCGATTTCCGGAAGTTCAGCCGCGCCAGCCATAACCCCGGATAGTGGCAGCGGGGCTTCCTTATTTGTTGGGGGGATAGGAGCCATGACGGCGGTGATCTCTTTCGTATTCAATTCGCGGATGGCAGGTTCGAATTCCCATGCCCGGCACAGGGTTCGAATGTCACTATTGGTCAATATCAGGATGGTGCCCTCGGGTCTTGTCCGGTCGGACTGTACGCCGGTCTTGAGGCAGGCCATGATTTCTTCGCGGGTATTGCCGTTGGGTCCGATATAGCCAAGCATCATACTTGGTATCGGCATATCCTTTCCGAGCCAGGTGTTTTGAACATCCAGGGACTGGGCGGGGAATCCAGAGATACGCGGGGTTTCTGGCCCGGCAAAAATCGGGGAGGCATAAGTGCCTCGTTCGACTTGTTCTTTCTGTGGCATTTTTCCTTTCAGGAAGGTGATCCCCTGAATGGAGAGGGCGGGGGTAGCGGTAATACGGAGGGGGAAATCTACGGAATAGACCCAGGCGAGTATATGATCGTCCAGCCCGCGCTCGCGCACAATCTGACAGGCGGGATTCCATATTTTTGCGTTGAACTCGGCCGGTGACATCTCGAGTGCCGGGTTGGACGGGAGATCGAGTGCCACAAGGTTCTCTTCAGGAATATGGCGCATAGCCGCATAGTCCCTGGCGATCTCCATGGATCGCGGGGATTTGCGGTTTGCCAGAAGCAGGACTTCATGCGGGCCGAGCGCCGAGACAGAAGGGGGCAGTAGGCAGAGGGTAGTAAGCAGTAGGCAGAGGGCAGAGGGCAGAGGGCAGAGGGCAGTAAGCAGTCGACCGTGGGGAGTTGGCAGAAACCTTGCCATCTGACTGCTGTATGCCACAGGTGTCCCTTTCGCTCTCTTCATTCACTGATTGCTGCAAACTGCCTACTGTTGACTGCCCGCTATTTTCACTTAGGCAACTCAATGGGGCAGGGTTTGATATTCCAAACCTCCTTCGAGTATTCCATGATGGTGCGGTCGGAACTAAATTTGCCCATATTGGCAATATTCATCAGCACCATCCGGGTCCACTTGTCTTCGTCCTGATAGGTTTCGTCCACCAGCTGCTGCGCCTGGATATAGGACTGGAAGTCCGCCAGATGCATGTAGTGGTCGCCGTGTTCCAGCAGCGCTTCCCGGATGGAGTGGTACAAGCCCGGCTGTTCCAGGTTGATGAAGTCACCCGACAGGCAATCAACGATTGTCCGGATAGATTCATCATTGTTGTAGTACTCCCAGGGGTTATAGCCAGCTTTGCGGAGTGCTTCGACCTCTTGAACGGTTTTTCCGAACAGGAAGAAATTCTCGGCGCCGACTTCCTCGCGGATCTCGATATTGGCCCCATCCAGGGTGCCGATGGTCAAGGCTCCGTTCAGCGCAAATTTCATATTCCCCGTGCCGCTGGCCTCGGTGCCGGCGGTACTGATCTGCTCGCTCAGGTCGCTGGCCGGGATAATGCGCTCGGCAAGCGAGACGCGGTAATCGGCCAGGAAGACTACTTTCATGCGGCCCCGCACGTCGGGGTCAGTATTGACCACGGCAGAGAGATCGTTGATGAGCTTGATGATCAGTTTGGCCATTGCATAACCCGGCGCCGCTTTGCCGCCGAAGATAAAGGTTCGGGGCAGGACAAACTTGTCGGGATCTTTTTTGATTTCCGTATAGCGGTGGATGATGTGCAGGCAGTTGAGCAGTTGCCGCTTGTACTCATGCATACGCTTGACCTGAACATCGAAGAGCGAGTTCGGGTCAATCTCCACTCCATGTGCAACGCGGATGTAGTCGGCAAGGCGAACCTTGTTGTCGTGCTTGATCCGGCGAAGTTCCGCCTTGAATTCGGCGTCCTTGGTGTAACGTTCCAGTTTCTTGAGCTGATAGAGATCCTTGATCCAGCCGTCCCCGATTTTCTTCGTGATCAGGGAGGCCAGGGCGGGATTACTCTTGAGCAGCCAACGGCGCTGGGTAATGCCGTTGGTCATATTGGTGAACTTCTGCGGCCAAAGTTCAAAGAAATCCTTGAACAGGGTTTCCTTCAACAATTCGGAATGCAGGGCCGCGACACCGTTAACCTTATGGCTGCCGACGACGGCGAGGTTGGCCATGCGGACCTGTTTTTCATAGCCTTCTTCAATGAGTGACATACGGTTCAGCCTCTCATGGTCGTTCGGGAATTTATTCATGACCTGACGCAGGAAACGTCGGTTGATTTCGTAGATAATGGTCAAATGCCGGGGCAGCAGATCCTCGAACAGGCGGGTGGGCCATTTTTCGAGCGCCTCGGGCATGATGGTGTGGTTGGTATACCCGAACACACGTGTGGTCAGATCCCAGGCCAGATCCCAGTCCAGTCCGTTGACATCGATAAGCAGGCGCATCATTTCAGAGATGCCCATGGCGGGATGGGTGTCATTGAGCTGGATGGCGACCTTGTCGGGTAACACACGCCAATCGGTGTTGTTGACCCGGAAGCGGCGCAGGATATCCTGGATCGAGCAGGATACGAAGAAATACTGCTGCTTGAAGCGGAGCTCGCGGCCCTGTTCGATGCGGTCATTTGGATAGAGGATCTTGGTGATGTTTTCGCGCAGGATCTTCTGCTCATAGGCACGGATGTAATCGCCGTTGTTGAAGAACGAAAGATCGAACTCTTCAGACGCCCGGGCGGTCCAGAGACGCAGGTTGTTCACCGTGTTGTTGCCGTAGCCTGCAACGGGGAAATCGTAAGGCAGGCCGATAATGGTGTCGTGATTCACCCAGCGGCAGACCTGTCGGCCCTGGTCGTCGCGTTCATCTTTGACTTCACCCCCGAAGTGGACGGGGTACTGGTATTCCGGTCGCTCGATATCCCAGGGGGTTCCGTCACGCAACCAGTTGTCCGGCTCCTCGACCTGATTGCCATTGCGCAGCGCCTGACGGAAAATACCGTAATCGTAGCGGATACCATAGCCGTAGCCTGGGAGTTCGAGAGTGGCCAGGGAGTCGATGAAGCAGGCGGCAAGACGGCCGAGACCGCCGTTGCCGAGGGCCGCGTCACGTTCCAGATCACGCAGATAGTTCCAGTCAAGACCCAGTTCGGCCATGGCTTTCGTGACCATCTCGTCGAGACCGAGGTTGATCACATTGTTTCCCATGGCGCGCCCGATCAGGTATTCCAACGATAGATAGTACACGCGTTTGACGTTACGCGAGACGTAGGTCTGGTTTGTTTGCATCCAGCGCCCGATCAGGCGATCACGGACAGCCATGGCAAGTGCGATGTAACGATCCCGGTCGGTCGCAGAATACTGGTCGCGGGCCAGAGTATATCGCAAATGGTTCTCAAAACTCAGTTTGATGGCCTCGACGGTGTCGAGGGTCCGATATTGTCTCAAATCATCCGATTGAACCGCGCCCGGATTCGAGGCGGAGGATTTTCGAGTCTTTTTCATATTTGTTTCGGTTTTAGCCATAATTTACCCCACTTCCAAATAGTCTCAGTAGTAAAAATATGGAGTGTAGCGGAAAGAGGGAAAGATGGCAAATAGCCCTTTATGGCACCCAGCAATCGCGCGGCTCAGGCAGGCTTCGCCCTCTGGAATTTATGGCGCAGGGATATTGGCGTCCGTTTCATGTTCCGGCTGGGGGATCGGCTCCGGTGCGGACTACGCCACGGGAGTTGGAGCCTGAGTCTCCTCCCTATTGTTCAAGAAGTCCGCAAACATCGCATCGGTTACGTCGCTTACGCGCCGAAAGTGAAGGCTAACGTTGGCTTAAAAGGATTGATAATGATCTTGCGTGACAGAATGTATCACTATAGTATCACATTATGAAAACAGAACTTGTGACTACGTTAAAGCGACAAGCTACCAGAATTCTTGCTGATTTGCATGACTCGGGCACCCCTGTTTTGATTACTGAGCACGGCAATCCATCGGCATATCTTGTTGATGTGACAATGTTTGAGTTGATGCAGAGCCGGATGAAGATCCTCGAAGGCATCGCGCGCGGCGAGCGCGCGATCCTGGAGAAACGCACGGTGTCCCATGATGACGCCAAGCGGAGGCTCTCAAAGTGGCTCACCTGATATGGACTGAACCTGCCTTGGACGACCTTGACGACCTTGTCGGCTACATTGCGATGGATAACCCGATTGCGGCAAGCCGCTTGGTGAAAAAGGTAATTGAAAACGTAGGCCGACTTGAACGATTTCCTCATTCCGGAAAGAAGCCTGAGGAATTGCCAGGCACGCCCTATCGAGCGATTTTGGTGTCACCTTGCCGGATCTTTTACCGGTTCGATGGGGAAACTGTTTTTATTGTTCACGCGATGCGTGAAGAGCAGCAGCTCGATCGTTTCCTACTGGATGAACGGGGAAAAGGATAATCATGATGCCAACCACACAATTCCGGCTAGGCTTCTCGTTACGGTAGGGCCACCTGAACTTATCCAGCCTCATCCATAAATCAGAAGAAGAACAGGAGGCGAGGATGTCTAAAACAGTGACGTTACGACTTGACGATGCCGTATTTCGGGCCCAACATTCGCAAGCTACAGGGATATACTCCCGCCACATGGCGATACCGAACAGGCCCGTATCGAATCTTCTATTCTGTGGATGAGGCAGAAAGGATTGTTGTCATACTGACCATCGATGATCGAAAAGATGCATGCCGATAATTCGGCCAAGCCAAATACTGTCTTTGTGGTCGGGTTCCTTGGTGCAATTGGTGGCATTGCGAACCAGCCTCTACCTAGCCGCAAAGGCAGCGGGCGCATAAGAATAATGATGATTATGCCGATTCTAACTGTTATTATTTTACCAGAAAAAGGG